>JAYPSS010000026.1:0-12368 GCA_038133115.1 Flavobacteriaceae bacterium
GTCGTGGATTGTATTCAGCAATTTCCTTTGCAGAAAGCAACGTGGATGGAGCAACTAGTAACCCCCCAATTCCTAAGGAGGATCTTAACCAATCTCTTCTTGTTTGTCCCATAGTGATACGTTAATTAAAAAGCACAGACGAGATACTTCACTTAAGGGAGGTAATGACCTCCAATATGCATCTTGTCCGTGCTTGTCTCAATAAAAGAGAATACCTAAGATACACAAAATCAGTGAACTACCAAAATTATAATTGCCATTGTGCGCTTACAGCCTGTACCTCATCTAGAACTCTAAGGAGATTTTCTCCCCAAAGCTTTTGGATATTTTCTTCGTTGTAGCCTCTCTTTACGAGTTCTAAGGTTACATTAAAAGTCTCTGAAGCATCTTGCCATCCGCCTACACCACCACCGCCATCGAAGTCTGAAGAAATACCCACATGGTCAATACCTATTAGGTTTACCATATAGTCAATATGATCTACAAAATCGGCAACAGTTACTCCCGTTGGAGCCTCTGGATCATTAGCGACTAGTTCATCAGCCTCAGCTACGATTTCGCGATAATAATTCATAAAAGAAGCTCTCTTATCGGCATCTAGATTTCTAAGTTCAGAGCGATCATACCACTCTAAACCTTTCTCTTCTGCAAGACGAGTTCTAATAGCCTGCATATATTCGTTGCGAGCATTATGCTTCTCCGTATTCAGATAAGAAGAAAATGCGACGGTTTGAACTACGCCCCCGTTCTCTTTCATCCAGAACAACTGCTCATCATCAAGATTTCTTGAATGATCACAAAGAGCACGAGCTGACGAATGCGAGGCAATAATTGGGGCTTTTGACAAGGCAATCATTTGACGCATCGCCTCCTTTGAAGGATGTGAAACATCAATCATCATTCCTAGACGATTCATTTCAACAATAGCCTCTTTTCCTAGCTCACTTAAACCCTCGTGTAAAAATCCATCAGCCTCTCCTGTATTAGAATCAGAGAATTGACTGTGTCCATTATGGGATAGCGAAACATAACGCGCGCCTTTATCTCTGTAAAGTTCAAAATTACCTAGGTCTTCACCTATCGGATAGGCGTTCTCAACACCAATCATAGCAACCTTCTTACCCTCAGCGATAAGCGATCGAACCTCGTCAGAAGAAGTCGCAAGACCTATTTGATCGGGAGCATATTCCTCAACCAAACGATGAATAGCGTCGAACTTAGACATTGCATTCATCTCTGCACTAGCATAACCTTCTTCAGTTAAATCACCTTGCCCCGTGTAGACGATAAGCCAAGCTACATCAAGCTGACCTTCGTCCATTTTAGGGAGATTCACTTGCGTATTCAAACGCTGTGTATAATTGATACTATCGGTAAAATTGGCCACATTGATATCATCATGGGTGTCAATGGTGATCACTGATTCATGAATTCGTCGAGCTTTTTCCTCTAAGGTTTCCGTTTGGGTAGTACAGCTCAAGGCGGTCATAAGACCAAGTACGCCGATGACTAATTGAGTTCTTTTCATTAGTAGTTCAGTTTAAGTTTATGTAGGTAATCATCATTTAAACCGACAATTACCGCATTCATTGAAGGTAAGAAAACAGACGACTTAATATTACCCTGAATCTTTATAAACTGATCACGAGAAATATTTTGGTCTAGTTTACCGTTTTCAAATAGAGTGATAGGCAGGGCACCCACTCCGTCTAATCGAGGAGTTTCTACTTCTGTGTTATAGATGTTTCCGAAGAGAAGTAGCTGTCTTTTCTCATTTTCGGTAGCGATTACCTCGGCACTCAATATGGGGAATAATTGAGCTTCAAAAGGCAGTGTTTCTACTTCAAAGTTCAATTCACCTTTATTTCTAAGGAGAACACTTTCAAAGGTAATTACCTCACGCTCATAAGCTTCTTTTAACTTTTCACCATAGATATCATCTAAGCTTGCAGAAGCAAAGGCTTCATAAGTTTTGAACTTATTGCTAATAAAAGGCATCTGTTGAGTAGAACATTCTTTACCTCTTACCGGCACATATGTGTCGTTATACACCTTACTCAATACGATATCAGGGGAGCCGTTCTCATCAAAATCGTTCGCATAAATCTTGAATGGTTTCTCTTTCGAGGTTTTGAATTTGATCGATTTACCCACATTGCCAGCCACAAAATCCATCAGCCCGTCCTGATCTAAGTCTACTGGGGTTAAGCTATACCACCAGCCGGTGAGATCTTTTAACGGATGTTCTGACTGATATTCGAGAATCCCTTTATTATTCATCCAGATCCCGATACCGGTCCATTCACCGAGCATCATGACATCCTTGTAGCCATCTCCATTTAAATCAACCACCGCAATATCATTTACCATACCAAAAGTGTCGAAGCCTGTGGTTTTATCTTCTGTAACGTTTACCAATCTTCCCCCTTGGTTTTCATAAAGAATTGAAGGGGCATGTCTCGGATAGTTTTTGGGTATAATTCGATTTCCAACAATGATATCTTGATCACCGTCTAAGTCAATATCGATTGCGACTACCTGCTTTCCATTTTCGCGATTTTCTTCAAGAACTTCTGAGCTATGACGAGAAAATTTACCGACACCATTGTTTAAGTACAAACGGTCTTGATAATAAGAAGAATACGATCCGAAATCGTTTCCACCGCTAGTTACAAAAAGATCTAGATCGCCATCCCCTTCAAAATCAAAGGCAACCGCATTTGCGTCTTCAAACACACGGTCATCCTCGAAACCAGGTTGTACGCTGGCAATTAATTTACCGCCTTGCTGAAGAAGTAGTTGAGCCGCTGAGCCACTAGATCCAGAAACCCAAACATCTTCAACCCCATCTCCGTCAGCATCAAATCGAGTTAGAAATGGTCCCTGTGTAGATTGGGCATAAGGAAGAAGGATTTCTGTCTCAAACTCATTAAGTGGATTTTCCTCATGAGCTATATCTAAAGTAGTCACCTCTGCAATCAGAGTAGATTCAAGTTCACTCGAATCTCGAATAGCGCTAGAAGCATTCTCTGGTTTATTTATTGTTAAGCGCTGATTGGTCTTTAATTCTGTTTGTACAATTTCTGATCCATCAGGCCAAACCACCCTTAGTCGGTCAATAACGCTTGCATCACCTAATCCGAAATAGGCCTTATTTTCTTGGGAAGAGCGATACCCCCTCACTCTTTTAATTTCTTCAAAGTAGTACTGATCACCCACCCATAACTCTACCTTAGGATAATCCTCACCGAGATCTGAACGAGTATCTACAACCAAGTAATTACCTCTCTTATTTTCAACACTGGTATTTCGATAAACAAAGGCCTCTGTGTCGATATTATTAATGATCATGTCGAGGTCTCCGTCGTTATCTAAATCTCCCACAGCCATCCCGTTAGAAAAAGTAGGCACCCCCAATCCCCATTTTTCGGCGCTATCTTTTAATTTAAAATTACCCTGGTTTTCAAACAATAGATTAGGAAGCTTCTCAGACGGCATTGACTCATATAGCTCTTCTTTTACTGAAACAGGGATATTTCCACGATAACGCATGCGCGCCTCATTGACTCGATTTTGAAGATCATTGTCAAGCGCATACCTGCGATATCCATTGGTTATAAAAAGATCTTTATCAGAATCTAGGTCAAAATCTTCCATGAGTACTGACCAACTCCAATCGGTACTTGCCGTCTTAGTAGCATGGGAAATATTTGAAAAACTTCCATTACCATGATTGAGCTGAAAGGTATTGTACATGTATTGGTAATGATAGTCTAGATCGTTGACCAGAAAGTCAAATCGATCGGTATTCATCGAAGCCATCAGAGTTTTTGATCGCTTATGATCTGCCGCGGCCATATCTAGTACGAATATTTCTTGATGACTATCGTTATTAAAATCGGCGATATCTACACCCATTCCATAAAACGAAATATGCTGAGTATACGACTGAATTTCATCTTTAAAGGTGCCATCTTTTTGATTGATATACAGCGCATCAGGAATGTAGTAGTCGCTGGCCACATAAAGATCAATCCATCCATCCTTGTTAATGTCTGATGCTACGAGCCCAAGTCCAAAGACTGGTGACAAAAGACCGGCTTCAAGAGTGACATCCACAAACACCCCTTCCTTATTCTCATAAAGCTTAGAGGTATTAAACTCGCGATCTTCGGGATGTGCTTCTAGATATGCATACAGACTTAGTGGGTCAAAACCGTAAAGTTCATTTTCAGTTAAGACATAACAATCTAGATCTCCATCGCGATCATAATCCAAAAACACGGCCTGAGTACTCTCACCTCGATCATCTAGACCATAAACCTCAGCCTGTTCGCTAAAGGTCTCATCTCCATTGTTGATGTAAAGGAGATTGGCACGGTCTTTACGATCGTTGGGCCCTCCTTGTGTAATATAAATGTCCATGAAACCATCAGCATTAATGTCGCTGAATGTTACTCCATTAGACCATTGGTTTCCGATCTGTATTCCTGAAGATTCTGAAGCATCACGAAACATAAAATCTCCTTGGTTAAAGAATAATTTATTTTCCACTTGATTACCAGCGAAAACCACATCTAACAATCCGTCATTATTTAGATCTTCTACCCCAACACCTGCACCATTATAGAAGTAGTCGTAATCGAATAGATTTTGTCGATTAGAGACATTATGCGTTAATCGATTTTCAAAGACCAAGCCAGTATCTGAAGATTCCAGTTTTTCAAAAATGGTATCTTTTCGCTCTGAACATGAAGTTAGCAGTATAATTGCGCTTAAAAAGAGAAGGTGTTTCGCCATGATTGCAACTTACAAAATAATTGAAATGTTAAAAAATTATAGCAGGCAACTTAGTTTCGTAGCGGTACTCTTTCTACTCCTTAATTCTTGCGCCGAAAACGAATCGACTATTCACAGAAACAATCTCGATTTAGAGCGAAGCGAGTACCTATTACAACACGCAGAAAATCCGGTTCATTGGCAAGCTTGGAGCGAGCAAGTTTTATCAATCGCCAAAAAACAGCAGAAACCAATTATTATCAGTATCGGATATTCCTCTTGCCATTGGTGTCACGTCATGGAGCGTGAGTCTTTTTCTGACGGGGAGGTTGCTGACCTTATGAATCAACATTTCATCTCGATTAAAGTAGATCGCGAAGAAAAGCCAGATATCGATTTCTATTATCTCACTACCGCCCAACTAATTACGGGAAGCCCTGCAGGATGGCCACTAAATATTATTGCTACCCCTGAAGGTGAAGCGTTTTACGCAGGAACCTACCACAGTAAAGAAGAGTGGATTGAAGTCTTGAACAAAACCATCAATCAATTAGAAAAAAATAAAGATCGATTGTTCGATTACGCTAAAATGGTCAAAGAAGGGGTAATTAATCAAACTCAACCCATTGAAGTAAGCGACAACTCTGAACTTTTAGATAAAGAAGAACTAGCGTTAAGTCTTAATACTTGGATGTCAGAGTGGGATTTTGATTACGGGGGAATTCGCGCAGAAGAGAAATTTGTAAATCCGCCTCAACTGGAGTTTCTTTTAGATTATAACGAGCTGAACCCCTCAGCAGAAATCGAAGACTTCATTGTCTCTACGCTAAAAAAGATTGCACAATCAGGTCTCATCGACCCCCTCAATGGAGGAGCCTTTAGGTACAGCACCGATGACAAATGGCATATACCTCATTTTGAAAAGATGCTCTACGACAATGGGCAATTACTCAAGCTCTATTCAAGGGCTTACCTAAAGTATAATGAACCGCTCTTTTTAGAAACTGCATCACTGATTTCAAAGTATCTATTCGAAACCTTGAAATTGGATTCAGAGCTCTTTTCTGCCTCACAAAATGCCGAAAGTGAAGGAAAAGAAGGCTATTACTATTTGTTTTCTAAAGAAGAATTAGGAGAAGAAGTACTCAACAAGATAACAAGGTTTGAGTTTGATTCAGAGTCCTTTCATTTACCCGCCCAGCCGTTAAGTAATTCAATCATAAAAACCTTGAATGAAAGACGAGCTTCTAAAGTTGCTCCTGAGATTGACCACAAGGCCATTATTTCGTGGAATGCCCTAACGATAGAAGGGCTATTCTACTATTATCTGGCATCGGGTGAGGCAGCAATTTTAGATCAGGCAAAGGCTTCATTAAATGCAGCTCTCAGTGATTCAAAATCTCTTAGGCACGTTGCCGGAGATCCTTCTAGTAATGCTGTTTTAGAAGATTATGCGTTCTTAGCAAAGACAGCACTAACGGCCTACCAAATTACTGGAGAAAAATACTACCTCAAAGCTACAATCGAACTTACGGATATCGCCATCGATCGTTTTGAGATGAGTGAATCTCCACTTTTTGCCAACAGCCCCAAGAACCTATCGAGCGGCGTTCCTAGAATTATTAATTCAAGTGATGGGGTCTTACCGAATCCGAACGCATCCCTTTCGTCAACGCTTTATTACCTCTCACATATCACCGGGGTAGAATCGTACAAGAAACGTCATGAAGCAATGGTCATGGCTATTCAGCCTTGGGTGAGTGAAAGCATGGGTTTCTTCCCAAGTTGGGCCAACAATCTACTTCATAGTCAGCATCCTTTTTATGAGGTTGTGGTAATGGGTGAAGAGGCTAAATCTTTTACCGAAAAACTATTGATCAAGCAATTTGCCAATACCTTGACATTGCATAGCAGCGAGGAGAGTGAAGAATCACCTTTATTTAAAAATCGCTTTGTAGCTGATGAAACTTTAATCTACATCTGTATTGACAATACTTGCCTTCAACCCCTAAGCGATATTCAAGAGGCTAAAGATTTTCTTACCATAAGGCAGTAAATCAAGGTGTATTGATGTGTTCACCAAGAAATAGTGCATTTAAGAAGAACCGATTCATCCCATAAGAGGTTCCTCTAAAGTTCGGGTTATCAGCAAACATTACCACTCTTCCAGAACCTAATGAACTTACTAATATCGACGCGGCTTTGGAGAGATATTCATTACGGTTCTTTTTAGAAATGTATCCATCGATATGGGCGTTCTCTGTGTATTTCGCTACCGTTGAATAGGCATTCTCACTGGGTGATAACCATACCGTATTGTTCTTATAAAAAGCAAGTTCATCAGAAGAATATCCAAAGGCAACCGGATGTGTTCGATCGATTTTAGCTTTAATAAACACCCCTCCGAGAGATTCTCTACCACGGTGTTCGCTGGCCTCAACATAAGGTAACTGGGTGGTAGAATCTTTTACTTTTTCAAGGGTAGTTTCATTAACCAATTTAGAATTGATTGCCCAAGATGAGCCTGTTCCAATAGTGATGAGCGTGTTTCCTCTAGACACCCAATCTTTTAATCTTTTTTGAAATGATTCTGGGTAATTTCCCGATACTAAAACAAGTACGTTATACGGATCTAATGAAACTCTCGATAGATTGCGAACAGGGAGCTTGGTAATAGGCATATCAATTCGAGTATCTAATAAATGCCAAATTTCACCGGCTTCATAAGATCGAGTTCCTGTCCCAATGACCATCGCAGCTTTAGGTTGTTTTAGAGGTCGAATAGAGCGGCTACCTAGATCAATGCCTGAAGTGCTCCATCCGGTGGTTGCCGAATGCACTTTCAGATTGAGTCGAGAAGCTTCACGTGTTACAATCTTAGCTAGAGCTTCTTTAGATAGTTTTTGAAGCGATACTGGAATAACTAGGGACCCGTAACTAAAATTCATTTTACCCTTTTCGGTATTTACCTCAAAAGGCTTAAATGCTGCCATAGGCACAACTCCTTGCTTCTGAAGGGCATAAGTAAAAGCAGGGACATTATAATCTAAGGCATCAACGATGTAGGCATAGGCGCTGTCATCCACCTCAGTCTCAATAAGTAAATCTGAAGAGCTTATCGGCTTTACCAAAGAAGGTGATTTTGAAACCCCTCGGTAATTCAACTGATAAAAGTTAGCTAGCGACCATGCTGAGGCGTCATAATAAACACTATCTCTGTATTTTTCGTAGGTCTCAAAAGTAGTTTGAACCATTCGATATTGGGGTTGTTTAGTAGGTACCACATAGTCATTACCCTCCTTGTAAACAGCAACCTTATGGTGTTCCATAAGCTCTAAAAACGCCTTTGCTTTGTTTCTATCTGGCTCAGAAAAACGATAAGCCTTAACCGGGTCTTTAGCTGCTCTAGATATAGCCGAATCAAAAAACATCTTCTGATAAGCTCGCATCATCTGACGGTTATCGACAGCAGCCTTTAGGGTGGTCATGCTCGATACATATTGATTGCGGATCGTGAACGGAAAGGTAATTTCACCAAAGGCCGTCGTCTGTTTAAGCCCTCGCGAGCTTGCTTGTTCAAATAAAAGACCTAGCCCTCCTTGTAAGTCGGGATAAGAAGAGCCGTATCCTGGATAGGTGCCATCGAAGGCC
Organism: Flavobacteriaceae bacterium; assembly: GCA_038133115.1. GTDB lineage: Bacteria > Bacteroidota > Bacteroidia > Flavobacteriales > Flavobacteriaceae > UBA3478. The sequence continues at coordinate 8,431 of JAYPSS010000026.1, forward strand.
TCTCTTGTGAAATAGAAAGATCCGATCGAATCTAAGGCCTTCGAAAAATAACTTCCATACAGCTCGTTCAAGTCTTCATAATTCTCACGAGGCATGATCGGGTCAAGTGAGCCATTGGGTTTCATAGGCTCAAAAAAGTAAGTGCTTTGAGACCCCATTTCATGAAAATCAGTGACCACATTCGGATACCACTGATGATACCAATTTAATTTGCCTTGGCTTTCTGGGTTTACGGCTAACACCCAATCTCTATTGAGGTCAAACCAGTAGTGATTGGTTCTCCCCCCCGGCCAGTACTCGTTGTGCTCTGCGTCTTGAGGGTCTGCCACTAGCGGGGAGCCTTTATACATATTTGCCCAATAAGTATGTCGATCTCTTCCGTCAGGATTAATGGTTGGATCTATAAAAATCACCGCATGCTTCAGAAAATTAGCAACCTCCGCATTGGTTGAAGCGGTAAGTGTGTAAGCTGAAAGCAATGCTGCTTCTGAGCTAGAAGGCTCATTTCCGTGCACATTGTAGGCCAGGTTAATAATCAGCGGTAGTTCCTCATCCGTACGCTCTTTCGAGAGTGGATTTACCGACTTTAAATGCTCGACTCTTATTTCTTCTAGTCTATCCAAATTTTCTTCACTAGAGACCACAAGCATAACGAGTCTGCGACCCTCATGAGTCTTACCATAATCGATCAGGGTGGCGCGAGAACTTTGCTCCGCTAGCTTCTCTAAGTATGCAACAATTAGATCGTGTCTAGTGTGCTGTTCTCCAATACCATAATCAAGAAAAGATTCTGGGGTTGAAATATTCGACTGATAAGGTTCAAATCGCTTTAGAAAATAATCCTGAGCCAGTGAAGCCTGAAAAAATAGAATAGATAATAAAAATAGAATACGTTTCATTGAAAAAACTAGTTAGTTGAGGTATTTAAATAACTGTAATAAAGCCTAATAATGGCGTAACCAAAAAGACCACCAAGAATAATTAACGAGGCATTCATAACGCCTTGGGCTCCGAAAGATAAACGAAGAAGTATCGTAGAAATGACAAAGCCTGTATTCCGTAATAGCTTAAAATGGTTCGAAGTGAGGCCGTAAGAAAGCAAAAGAATCAGAACGTCTGATAAAATCAAAAGTGTAAAGAAATCTTGATAAAATATGGTATTGAGATTATTATTCATACCCTCTATCAGATGCTCACTATTGATTTCTAAATACACAAAATCAATGAGGTGAATTATACTAACTATAAAAATAACGATCAATAGAATAACAGCAATCGCCTTTTTAAAATAAGGAAAGTTTTCTTTCTCCTCGGTTATAGTTTTACTAGTTAGTTCAATAATTCTACGATTAGTTTTATGAAACCAAACGATAATTAACATGAGTAACAACACGCAACCTAAGTCGACCAAAAGATTGATCAGTGATGAATCATCAAAACTTGCATTTGGAAAATCGATTAAGGTAACATCGTTAAAGACCTTTCGAATCAGAATGAGGCATATAATCTCAAACTGTTTAATCAGTGATGTGGTAAACGATCGCGGCAAATAATACACCAGTAAGAAGATCTCATAGATGAGAATGAACGAAAATGGGGTATATATTGCACTAATAGGATTTTTGAGTAGTTCTCTGTCGAGTAACTCAAAGTCAAAAAATGAATTGACTCCAATTAGTGTGGCATGAATAACAAAACCTATTAAAGAAAGAAGAAGCGCAATACGTTCTACTGTCTCACGATTTCTCGAGGAGAAAATCACTGCAAAATAATCATGTACTTTCATCTAGTTAAGGTACTCGATTATTTCAATTAATTGATAATCAGTTTTCTGTAGTAGATTAAAACTATTGTTTCTTAGAGACTTTTAAGATTTTTCCAATTCCAAAAGCGAGATTCCAAGGTTTATTTGCCGAATCGTAATATCCCAAAAAGGATAGTTTCAGTCCAGAATTTTTGCTTTGCCAAAAAACCCCGGCTCCATTGGCAGGGGTAACCTTTAAACTTTCTTCATTTTTAAATTTTAAAGAAGGAGTAAACACAATTCCAGATTTACTGTTGGGAGAATCAAATAAATAAAGTGTCGGCCCTCCAATATTTAAGTAAAACGATTGCTCCTCATCTATTATTAGATTAAGCTGACCAGCAGGCATAAATTCGAAAGATGTTTGAGCTTTAACTTGAAAGGATAGCGCAAAAAAGCCTACACTAACTAATGCGCGAAAAAATGTCTTAGATATTCTCATACTCTATGATAATCCCCTTTCCAATTCTTAATCTGAGCCTTGATTTCTTTCGCAGAAAGCTGCTCTTTAATAGCTCGATCTAAAAGTGCAAGGTATTCGTCATCTGAAGCGAATCGAAGTGCAATAATCTGTGACAATCTCAGTTCGGCGGGTAATGACTTCCCCGTCAAGATGAAATATCTCAGGCGTTCTTCTGCTCTGATGGCTCTATCTTGGGCCTTAAGTGCAAAGGTTCTGGTAAACCACATAAGTAGAATGAAGATCGGGGACAACACTAGTAATAAAGTGGCGATGTAAAAGTTATCCTCTGATGAGAAGATGAGATGACTCAATGTACCTGCCGCAAAAAGGAGTATGAGAACGAAGAGTGCCCCGTGAAATCCAGGAACCATTCGCGTGTGATTTTTAAAATTCTGTTCTTTCATGCCAATTCTTTTGAAAAGGTGAATTTAAGCATTAAGATTCATTAGCTCCTTATCAAATCTTTTTCATCTTTGCGGCAGTCAATCAACGACTATTTTTTCGATGAGTTCACTGGGTCTTATTTTAAGTAATCGTCGGTATTGGGCACCTGCCTATGCCTTTATGTGCCTCAATTTGATTTATGGAACTTGGGCTATCTATATTCCGACCATCAAGGAGACCATTGGAATTAATAAATCTGAATTAGGGCTGGCCATTTTTGCAATGGCCCTCGGTAACTTCTTCATTCTAACGTTAGCTCCAAAAATCAACGATGTTCTCGGGTGCGGAAGATCTACGAAACTAGGACTACTCGCACTTTGCGTTTTCGGTATTGGTCCTTATTTAGCTCATAGTTATATCACCCTTTGTATTACCCTATTCTTGGTGGGTGCAGCCCAAGGCTTCCTCGATGTATCGATGAATGCCACAGTTTCTCAAATTGAAAAAGACGACAAGGTGACTCTAATGGCCGCAATGCATGGTTTTTTTAGTTTGGGCGGAGTGGTAGCAGGCCTTGGAACTTTTTTGATTCCTATTTTAAATGCACCGGTAGTGCACAGCTTACTGATTGTCACACTTATTGCGATACCCAACTACTCGTTAAGTAAACAATACGAATCGGTAACTGCACCAATTGCCAAAGGAAGCAAGAAACCATCAAACGCACTAAGACCTCTAATTTTATTAGGGTTTATATCGCTAGTAGCTATGGGAAGTGAAGGGGCGATTGTCGACTGGAGCGGATTATACCTTGAAGAAATCGTAAAAGTAAATACCGCATGGATCGGGGCAGGATTTCTAGTGTTCTCCATCACGATGACTATCGGGAGATTCTTGGGAGACGGGCTTAGCACCCGACTAGGCTCAGAAAAAGTCTTGATTCTCGGAATACTCACTTCTGTTATCGGATACCTAGGCGTATTAACCGCCCATTCAACCTTTAGCGTTATCGGGTTTGCCATTATAGGAGCTGGCTTTTCAGTATTAGTTCCCGAACTATTTCGAATGGCGGGCAAACAAGACCAGATTCCTTCGAGTAAGGCCATAGCTATTGTAGCAGGTTTCGGATACTCAGGATTTCTTACAGGGCCAGTAATTTTAGGGATAACTGCTGAAACCTATGGTCTGACCACCAGTTATTATGGCCTAACCTCAGCTGCCCTTATCATCGGCTTACTCTCTATCTATCTTTCAATTAAAAAGAGAAGAAGTAATTAGGGTCGATAG
>JAYPSS010000027.1:0-3062 GCA_038133115.1 Flavobacteriaceae bacterium
ATATAATCGAATCGTTGAGATAAGGCCTTAAAAACCTTTTCGGTAGCATAAAACTGCATGTCTCCTTGCCTAAAAAAGAAAGGCCTAATATCATCTAAACCCATTGTATGGTCTGCATGTTCATGGGTAATAAGCACTGCATCTAACCGTTTTACTGGATTCTTAAGAAGTTGTTGTCGAAAATCTGGGCCGCAATCGATAATTACATTAGTCTCAACACCTTCAATTAAAACTGAACTGCGCAGCCTTTTATCTTTGCTATCCGCACTTAAACAGACCGGATGATCACTTCCAATCACAGGAATTCCTTGAGAAGTACCAGTTCCTAAAAAGGTTAATGTAATATTGCCTTTCACACCCTAAAATTAGCGTTAAATTTCTAAGCATTCACTTGATTACTTGTTACCTTTGTAACGTTAGCTTCATCAACCATGAGTAAAATTGTTTTTAGAGAAAGTGAATACGAAGTAGTTCCATCAATTCAGGACAAAACCCTTCGAATTAACCTAAACAAAGATATTTACGGTTCATTTGCCGAGATTGGTGCTGGTCAAGAGACTGCAAGACATTTTTTTAGAGCAGGAGGTGCGTCTGGAACGATTGCCAAAGCGATGAGCGCGTATGACAAATCATTCAGCGACGCTATTTATGGCACCGAACACGACGGGAGATATGTGACCGAATCTCGACTTCGAAAAATGCTCTCCCACGAAACGAATCTGCTCGAAGAGCGTATTGATAAATCTCAGAATCCCGATTATCTATTTTTCACCTATGCTAATACGGTAGCGACCATCGATTTCTCTAAACGTTATAAAGGTCATGGTTGGTTAGGGATCAAATTTCAACTTGAACCGAATCAAAAGGTGTACAATGAAATTATTTTACACGTTCGTTTCAAGCAAAATGAAGCTAGGTTACAGCAGGAAACATGCGGTATTGTTGGAGTCAACTTAATCTACGGGGCTTTTTACAAGCATTACGAGCCTAAAAAACTACTTAAATATCTCTACGATCATATTGATAAGGACACCTTAGAGATTGACATGATTAATTTCTCTGGTCCTCATTTTGAACAGGTAGACAATCGATTAATGAGTTTACAGCTGATCAAAAACAATATGACTGAAGCGGTTATGTTTGGTCCAGATGGTAATAACCTATTACCTGCTGCTTTACTCTACAAGAAAAACATCCTCGCATTACGCGGTAGTTTTAGACCGGTTACTCGAGTCAATATCGATATGTTGAATAAATCGAGTAAGATATTCATGACCGAGGAAAAGGTAACTCAAAAGAATACGGAGGTAATCTTCGAAATTACGCTGGATAACCTTAAAGCGCACGGTGACATTGATGAGAAAGACTTCCTTGCTCGAGCAGAACTATTGAGTTCTTTAGGGCATACTGTAATGATTTCAAAGTTTCAAGAATACTATAAACTGGTTGAATACTTCCATAAATACACGAAAAACCGCATTGGTTTAACGATGGGACTCAACAACCTTATTGATGTATTTGACGAGAAGTATTATCGCCACTTAAGTGGGGGAATTCTAGAGGCTTTTGGAAAGTTATTCTTCAAGAATGTAAAGGTGTATCTCTATCCTATGAAAGACCCGAGTACTGGTGCTATTTTGAATAGTGACAATATCAAGGTTCACCCTCGAATGAAAGATCTCTATAAATTCTTTAAGCACAACGGCAAAGTGAAGGATATCGAAGATTTCGAGGAGAAAAATCTCGACATTTTCTCACGAGAAATACTTCAAAAAATAGCTGATAATCAACCGGGATGGGAAGAGATGCTCCCTGAAGGAATTGCTGATATTATAAAGGAAAAAAACCTCTTCAAAAACATTAAAGTTTCAGAAGAGATTTTCCCCTACAAGAATATTCTATCCTAAGAGTTCAAGAATTTGATCCGCGTGATCCTTAGTTCTGACTTTATTGATAACATGACTAATGATTCCATTAGCATCAACTATAAAGGTTGTACGATGAAGTCCATCGTATTCTTTCCCCATGAACTTTTTAGGACCCCAAACGCCATAGGCATCAATTAACTGATGTTCAGTATCTGCAAGTAAGTCATAGGTGAACCCATATTTTTCCATGAACTTTAATTGTTTTGCAGGCGTATCTTCACTGACCCCAAAAATCTCAAATCCTTTTTTTCTTAATTCTGAAATTTTATCATTTAAACTACATGCTTCGGCAGTACAACCTGGGGTATTCGCTCTAGGGTAAAAGAAAAGTATATAAGCCCTTCCTTTTAGGTCAGAGCTATTTACGAGCTTTTCATTTTGATTTAAAACCTGAAATTCAGGAGCCTTATCTCCTACTTTAAGTGTATTCATAACTATTTTTGTTATAAAGTTACCGATTTATGACTAAGAGTGAAAAAGTGGATTTCTGTATGGAAACCCTTGAAAAATTATATCCTGAAATTCCTATACCTCTTGATCACAAAGACCCCTACACGCTATTGGTGGCCGTTTTATTATCAGCACAAAGTACAGATGTACGTGTTAATCAGATCACTCCACTCCTTTTCGAAAGAGCCGACAACCCATACGATATGGTGAAGATGAGCGTGGAAGAAATAAGAGAGATCATTAAACCGGTGGGGTTATCTCCAATGAAATCGAAAGGAATACATGGATTATCTCAAATTCTCATCGATAAGTACCAAGGTAAAGTACCCAATGATTTAGAGGCATTAGAACAATTACCTGCGGTGGGTCACAAAACAGCAAGTGTGGTGATTTCACAAGCCTTCGGAGTACCGGCCTTCCCGGTTGATACCCATATTCATCGATTAATGTATCGTTGGGGTTTCTCAAACGGCAAGAATGTCGTTCAAACTGAAAGAGACGCAAAACGTCTTTTCCCTAGAGATAAATGGAACGATCTCCATCTACAGATTATTTGGTACGGACGCGAATACTCTCCAGCTCGAGGATGGAATTTAGACTCAGACATTATCACTAAGACGATCGGCAGAAAATCAGTCATCAATCAGTATTTAAAGTCGAAGTCTTGAAAGCTAGTCACATACA
>JAYPSS010000027.1:3162-12278 GCA_038133115.1 Flavobacteriaceae bacterium
TTGTCAAACGTGATACGGTTTCTGATGTTGTTGATTTTGTAATTTCCCAGGAAGAGGGATCTAAATGGCTACTAATTGCACCCATACATACTGGAGAGAAAAGAGAGGCTCATAAACTTGCTCAATTATATTCAGAAGCCGGATTTGCTCGGGTAAAGTTCAAGGATAAGGTTTATCGAATTGATCAATTACCTGAAGATTTTAAAGGAGACTTCGAATTGGTAGTTGACCGTATTATCGTCAGAAAAGAAGATGAAGATTTTATCAATCGCCTTTCAGCGGCGGTTGACAACGCCTTCTTCGAAGGTAAAGGCACCTTACACATTGAATCGATGGAAACTGATTTGAAACAGCTATTCAATGATCGTTTCGAAAAAGATGGTATTACTTTCGATCAGCCCAGTATTCATCTATTTAGCTTCAATAATCCGTTAGGGGCTTGTAAGAAATGTGAAGGATATGGCGATTTAATTGGTGTTGATTCTACCCTTGTCATTCCTAATACTGGCTTATCAATTTATGAGGGAGCCATTACTCCATGGAATACCGATCGATTCGTAAGGTATAAGGATAAGCTTATAGCAAAAGCCGCATCCGTTGGCATCTCCATCCACAAGCCTTGGTTTGAACTCAGCGATGAAACGAAATTGATTATTTGGAAGGAGCGAAAGTTATTTACCGGAATTGATGCGTTTTTCGATATCATCGAAGAAAAGAATTATAAAATTCAAAACCGTGTACTTCTTTCTAGGTATCGCGGTCGATCAGAGTGTCCAGAATGTGAAGGCAAACGTCTTAAAAAAGAAGCTTCCTACGTAAAGGTTGCAGGTAAAAGTATTGCAGAATTACTCTTAATGCCTGCCGAGGACTTATTAGATTGGATAAGCAGCGTAAATCTTAATGAACATGATAAAACGATATCCGAGCGAATTATCATCGAGATTACTTCTAGGTTAAAGTACTTGGTAAAGGTAGGGTTGGGCTACTTAACCCTGAACAGAAAATCGAGCACCTTATCGGGTGGTGAAAGCCAGCGTATACACTTAGCTAATGCAATTGGAAGTAGCCTTGTCGGATCCATGTATATTCTTGATGAACCTACTATTGGTTTACACTCCAAAGACACTCATCAAATCATCGAAGTACTGCAAGATTTAAGAGATTTAGGAAACACCGTGATTTTAGTCGAACACGACGAAGATATCATGAAGTCAGCCGACTACCTCATTGATATTGGGCCATTAGCCGGTAGTTTAGGAGGTGAAGTGGTAGCCGAGGGGGCTCCTGAACAATTTTTAAAGTCAGACTCCCTTACAGCCAAATACTTAACCAGAAGACTAGAAATACCTGTTCCTGGAAAGCGAATTAAACCTAAATACTTTATCGACATCAAAGGCGCACGTGCGCATAACTTAAAAAACATTGACGTCAGTATTCCATTAGATTGTCTGACTGTAGTAACTGGGGTTTCAGGTAGTGGAAAGAGTACACTGATTAGAGGAATTCTTTATCCTGCGCTTTTAAAACATCTTCAAGGTCATGGCCCTAAAGCATTGGAACACGATCATATCGGTGGAAGTTTAAATAGAATTGAAGCCATTGAAATGGTCGATCAAAACCCTATCGGACGCTCTTCAAGATCTAACCCCGTCACGTACATCAAAGCATATGATGATATCAGGGAGTTGATGGCACGTCAAAAGAGAAGCAAGCTCAATCAATTCAAGGCAAAACACTTCTCTTTTAATATTGATGGCGGGCGCTGTGATCAATGTAAAGGTGACGGTGAAGTAACCGTAGAAATGCAGTTTATGGCAGATGTGGTGCTCACCTGTGAGGCGTGTAAAGGAACCCGATTTAAAGAAGAAGTTCTTGAAGTTCAATTTCAAGAAAAGAATATTCATGATCTTCTAAAACTCACGGTACAAGAAGCTTATGATTTTTTTGAAACTCACGGTGAGTATAAGATTGCTAGAAAGCTACGACCGCTAATCGATGTAGGCTTAGGGTATGTTCAGCTTGGGCAGTCTTCTGCCACTTTATCTGGTGGTGAGGCTCAGAGAATTAAGTTAGCATCATTTCTCAGTAAGGGAAATAATAGTTCACGAACCCTTTTCATATTTGACGAACCAACCACAGGGTTACACTTTCACGATATCAAACTCCTCTTAGCCTCATTCACAGCTCTTATTGAAAATGGACATACAGTTGTTGTTGTCGAACACCATCTTGATCTCATCAAGTGTGCCGATCATATCATTGATCTAGGTCCCGTTGGAGGAAATAAGGGTGGACAACTTCTTACCGTTGGAACTCCTGAAGGAATAGTATCATCTGAAGATTCGTATACCGCTGAATACCTTAGATCAAAGATTGAATAAATTCTCGAAGCTTTCCCTTTTGGTAAAGTTGTAATAGAAATATGGCCAATAATCCGATAGAAATATAGATAGCAAAAGCATCGAATAAAATCCATGCCAGGCTAGACAAAACAATCGATAAGACTGGCCATACGTAGTTTCGGTTTACCAGTGCTATTCGAAACCATCTCCATGCGAACCAATGTTTTAATGTGGAGAAAACACAAAATGTTAACACAGTAGCAAAGGCAGCACCTTTAAGACCGTACAAGGGTATCATCCAAACGTTAGTAAGTACCAGCAAAGCAAACATCATCATACTTAAAACAAGATACTTTGAATAGAATTTGGAGTATTGAAATAGCGGTGTGGTCAAGCCAGAAATAGCGTCGATGAATTTGGCAAAAATTAAAATGGGAATTAATTCTAAACCCTTTTCGAACGCTACGGGCAAAACCAATTGAATAAAAGGAAAGGCAGCCAACAACAATAGAACAATAAGTGAGCTCAGATCGAATATTTGATCGTTCGCACTTTTTAGTTCATTAGCTGCATGAAATGAATGGTTATCTGCATTATAAGAACGGGCCATTTTAGGGCCATAAAGTGGTAAATAACCTCTAAACGGAATCGCAACAGTAGTTGCGATAAAAACAGCTACCGTGTAATTAGCCACCTCTGAGGCAGTCATCAATTCGAACAGCATTACTTTATCTACTTCTAAAAAGAACAGACTTAAAGAGCTCCCTAGTAACACCAATAACGAATAGCTAAGTATCGCACTCAATCTTAGACCTTTAAAGTTAAATGAGGGTGAAATTCCTGATATTCGTAAGGCTATCATCCATATGAATAGTGCGCGGGTTAAATAGCTCACCAATAAAAACAGGATAAACTCGCTCCAATTAAAATCAGACCAATAAAGATGAATCAGGTATAGGGTTATGAGTAAACGAGGATATACTTCTTTTAAAAAAACACCGGACCGTGGTTTAAATTGAAGCTTAGCCAAAGCAAAACCAAGCTCAAATACTCCCATTGACAATGCAATAGCCAAGATAGTTATAGAGTCATATAGGGAGAGATTATTGATAGCTTCAGAGTATTGGCCTAACCATTCATGAAAGAAATAAACGACACCAAATAAAATTGAGGTAATTAACGAGATCGCTAGTATAGCAAAACCTAATAAACGAGGTCTTTCAATTGGGGTGAGCGAATCATAAAATCGAAGTAAACCTTGAGGCATACCTAAACTTATAAAAGGTGAAATAAGTGTAGCTGAGGCTAGAATAAAAGCAATCGTTCCGTATTGTTCTACCCCAACTAATCGAGTGTAGAGCACAAGGGTGTTTAATGCTCCAAGAATAAAGCCAAAAAGGGTTAGTCCGCTCGAGTGAATAGAAGTTCTATTCATAATCCCTTTATAAGTTTTACATATTGCTCGGCGGTAAAAGAACGGCTAAACGCAGATATGTCGTTGTTTACAATCATCTTCTGATTAGAAAGGTACCGAGAAAATATGAGGTCTAGGTACGGTCCTATCATTAGCTCACTATCAGAAGTAACTAAATGAAGGGTTTGGGAATCTAAAATTTTCTGAACATCCCAATTGTCAGGGCCAATGGCCAAAATAGGTCTTCTAGCTTTTAGGTAATTGAACAGCTTTCCGGGAATTGCATAATGATATCCAGACACCGAAGATTCAAGTAGTAATAAGCAGGCTGCCTTTCTCTCTAATTGCTCGCTATACTCTTTGGTTTGATAACCTAAAAAAGCTACGTAGGGTTCTAGGCCAAGATGAATCAGAGTATGCTTGACTTCTTTAGCGACCTCTCCTACCAGGTAGATTTTTAAATGAGACCTCCAATCTTTACTATTTTTAATCCTTTTGCTTATCGCATGCCAGAGATTCACTGCATTGCGATGGGTAAAAAGAGAACCTGAATGCACCAAATAGAACCCTTCAGGAGCAGAATTATTTTCGCTAAGATTTCCATCGTATCCATTCGTGATGCATTGAATCTTTTCGCCATAGTCTTTATATCGTTCTGACAAATGCCTTGTTAACGAAAAGCTCGTAGTTACAATGGCATCACTTTGGCTAATAATCGACTTTTCTAGTCGGATATGTTTGTTCTTAGTTCTTTCTGTTAAAGGGAGTAATTTTAGGTATCCCAAATCTGCAATAGGATCTCGCAAATCTGAAATCCATATGATCTGTTCGTAAAGCCCCTTTAGTCTTAAACCAACCAAATGCGTACTATGAGGAGGTCCAGTGGTAATAAGAGTTATTGGACCCTCTATCTCCCTTTTTAGATACTGAATTACCGCTCTACTCCAAAACAGACGAGCGTCTGGAAAAAAATAATTTGCTCTCAACCAAAAAGCTAATTTCTTGAACCAGGAACTATTTTCATTAGAGATTAAACCCTTTGAATAATTTTTGGAGGTACCCAATGAAAGTCGATTGATCCATCGCAAAGGTTCTATCGACCGAACTTTTACCACCTTAATGTTGTTTGAGATGGAATCAAATAAACCTTCATCTATTTGCGGGTAAAAAGGTTTTTCAGGGATAATAACCGTTAAATCCATACCCCGATCTTGAATCCAATGGGCCAGTGAAAGCCAACGTTGAACACCAGGACCTCCAGAAGGTGGCCAGTAATACGATACCAGAATAATTTTATTCAGCCTTTCCACGATACACAATGATAGCAACTACGATTAGAGCAAGAAGTCCCATTTGAGCAATGATTCGAATCCACAAGGTTTGTGAAACAATCTTCGGCTCAAAACTTAAGGTTATTTCTCCCTCACCTTCAGAAAGCATAGCCCCCATAAAGGAATAATTCGTCCTAAATATCTTAAGAGATTCGCCCGTATTAGTTCTTAACACCCAATCTTCAGGGCTGGGTGAATAATACCATTCTGAAAATACCACGAAGGCCGGTGAATCTAATCGGTACCTGTAGCTAATCTGGTTCTCTTTAAACGAACTAACTTCTACAAACTCAAGTTCACTAAGCGTACGATTCTCTTCATAATCAAATGAGAAGGGCTCATTGATCTCTATCGATTCTGATTGACTGATTAGTGGTAAATTCAAAAAACTCTCTTGCAAAGAAGGTTGATAGTCCATAGACTTAGCCACCCAAATCGCTCCTTTTGAACTCGGATAAGAAGATGCAATTCTATTACCCTCCTCATCGTTACTTATTAGATACTTGATGTTTAATAAGTCTAATACTTCGTAGTTTTCGTTTGCGATGTGATAATCAAAAATTTGACTAATATAAGCGGGCTTTGCTGCATGATATCCGCCAATAGATCGATGGTGATATGCGGTAGTTGCTCCATTTAACCCCTCATTTAAATTATAGACTCTATAGTAGCTTCGATCTGATTGAATGTCTTTATCTGCATCGGTAAGAGGTATTGGATTTTGAAATTCTCGTTTCGACTGAAAATGATCTGCTGAAGTGTACCTGTAAGCTACTCCACCTAAATCCAGTAATACGGCACCAACAACAAAATAAATAAGTGCTCCTTTTAATCGTTTTGAATAAAGGTAAAGAACCGTACAAACAATTAAAATAATAAGGAATGAGCGAAGCGAATCTTTTAAAGCTAGCGCAGTTCGATCCGATCGTAAAGCTTCCATAAATTCAGGACCATAGGCTGTTTCGTAACTGATATCATTGGCACCTGAAAATCCGAGTGTAAATGGCAGTAAGGCACCCACACCTATAATGATAAGACTAATCATTAAGGCCCTGGTCAACGTTTGAGTACTTGGGGCCGACAACCACTTTCCTAATCCTAAAACGGCAATAATCGGTACCGTAAAGGAGAGTATCACCTGAATTGAGGAAACTGCTCTGAACTTGTTATAAAGCGGAAAATAATCAACAAATAAATGGCTTAGAAAACTCAGATTCTTTCCGAACGAAAGCAATAATGCCAGTAGCATAGCAATGTACAGCCATTTGTAATCTTTAAAGGATAAGGTAATCAGGCCTAAAACAAATAATAACAACACAGAAGCTCCTAAGTAGGCAGGAGCAGCAACAATCGGCTGACTTCCAAAATACAGTGGAGCACTGTTGGTGAAATTTTCAATTTCTGCTGAGCCTAAGTTATACCTTTTTAAAAGCAACTCTAAGTGGCTTCCCTTTGGCAATCGTTCACTATTTGATCCACCAAAAAGTCTTGGAATGAATAGATTAAAAGACTCTGCAATTCCATAGCTGTAAGTCGTAATATAGTCAAAGCTCAATCCAGAATTAGTGGATGCTCCTTCTATTGAAATTTCTGGAGTCGATCGTGTACTGAATTCGGCATACTGTCGTGTCGCAAAAATCGTAGAAGCGTTGAGAAGTACTGCCCAGATTACGGATAAGGTAAAAATTCCTAGTCTTTTTAAAAACACTACTCCTTCTTGAGCAGTAATAGCCTCATATGCCTTAAAAAGTAGATACACTCCAATGAGCATAAAGAGGTAGTAAGTCATTTGATAATGATTAGCAACCAATTCTAAAGCTATTGAGAGCGTTAAAAACAGTGTAGGCAATAAGATCTTTCTCGAACGAAACAAGTAAAGTAATGAAGCCAGAACTAAGGGGAAATAACCAATAGCATGTGCCTTAGAATTATGACCTACTTCAATAATAATTAGATGATAGGTGGCTAAAGAAAAAGCTAATGAGCCTAACATTGAAAGTCTAAAATCGATCTTTAGACTGGATAGTAAGATATAAAAGGATATTAGATAGAGAAATAAGTAATCGATAGGTCGAGGTAAAAATCGAATGGCACGATCTAATGCTTTTACTCCTTGATAGGCGTATTGAGCACCTAGTTGGTAAGTAGGCATACCACCGAAGGCATTTTGAGTGTAGTACGACTCCTCTCCTGCCGCTCTTAATTCATTTCGCAAATGAGCCATTCCGTTATATTGAATAATATCGGATTGTTCGAGTACTTTTCCTTGTAAGGCTGGGTAATAAAAAACACAGGAAACTAGCAGGAAAGAAAGAAGCGCTATACCATGTGTTCTTAAAAAAATTGACATTTTAAAGGCGGTTGTAGATTCGATTGCCATGAATTACGTTGAATTTAAGCTAATTTAGGACTATGATTACGATCAAAGAATTAAAGACACAAAAAGAACTCGTCGATTTTGTAAAGTTTCCCTTTAAACTCTATAAAAATACTCCTTATTGGATTCCTCCAATCATCAGTGATGAGGTTAGTAGTTTCGACAAAACTCTTAACCCGGTTTTTGAGCACGCCGATGCACGCTTTTTCGTCGCGATAAAGGGGAATGAAATTGTCGGACGAGTTGCAGCCATTATCAACCATGTAGAAGTGAACCAACAGGGCCTTAAGAAAATGAGATTCGGATGGTTTGATTTTATCGACGACTTCGAGGTTTCCAAGGCATTACTTGATAAAGTGAATGAAATAGGAAAAGAGAATCAATTGGAGTTCATGGAAGGCCCTGTCGGATTCTCCAACCTAGATAAGGTCGGGGTTATGACCGAAGGTTTTGAAAATATGGGTACCATGATCACTTGGTATAATCATGCCTACTATATCGATCATTACAAGGCTTATTGGTTAGAAAAAGAAAAAGGATACATAGAAAGTGAATTCCCATCAGAAAATGCAGACCCTAAGTTCTTTGCTGGTTTCAGCGAGGTTATACAAAAGAGATATAATCTTCGTCCTGTAAATTTCAAGCGTACTAAAGATTTAATGCCTAAAGTGGATCAAATGTTTGATCTCTTTAATGAAAGTTATAGCAAGCTATCATCTTTCGTACCCATTTCAGAACGACAAAAAAAATTCTTTAAAGAAAAGTACATTTCTTTTATCAACCCTGAGTATATCAAATTTGTAGTGGATGCCAATGATAAAATTGTTGCATTTGCTATCGTGATGCCATCTTTCGCAAAAGCACTAAAAAAGGCAAATGGTAAATTATTCCCTTTTGGGTTCATTCATTTGTTGTGGGCAAAGTACTTTTCTAAGGATGTTACCTTTTATTTGATTGGGATCACACCAAAATATCAATCAAAAGGGGTCACCTCTGTTCTGTTCACCGAATTTAAACGTGAGTTTGACAAAAGAGGAATTCAGATGTGTCATCGAACCCCAGAATTAGAAGACAATCACGCAATTCATCGCTTGTGGGCGAATTTCAATACGACCACAACTCAAAAACGACAAACGATGAAAAAATTGTTGATGTAAAAAAAGGAGGCTGTTAAGCCTCCTTTTTTATTACTGATAATAACTCAGTTATTCGTTCATTGCAGCACTAACAGCCGCTGAAAGTCTTTTGTAAGTTCCATTCTCTAGTCGTTCACGTATTGCTGAGAAAGCGTCTAAAGTAATAGCTACATCCTCAAGGGTATGAGTAGCGGTTGGAATCATTCTAAGTAGGATCAAGCCTTTAGGAATTACCGGATAAACTACGATAGAACAGAAAATACCATGGTTTTCACGTAGGTCCTTAACAAGCGCCATTGCCTCAGGGATACTTCCATTCAGGTAGACCGGAGTAACACAACTTGAGGTAGTTCCAATATCAAAACCTCTTTCTTTTAATCCACTTTGTAGGGCATTTACATTCTCCCAAAGCTTTGCTTTTAACTCTGGACGAGAACGAAGCATATCTAATCGCTTTAGAGCTCCTTTTACGTAAATCATCGGTAGTGATTTAGCAAACATTTGAGATCTTAGATT
>JAYPSS010000028.1:0-1540 GCA_038133115.1 Flavobacteriaceae bacterium
TATTCGTACTTTCTTACTTCACTAAAGGTCATACCTCTGCCTTTGAAAGAAGAATGGTATTCTCCTCCAAAAACATGGTCAGAAAGCCTACGAGTTTTAAGAGCAATCTTTCTAACTCGGGCAAGAATGTCAGAGACTTCTAGCATGTGATTTATTATGGTACTTTGACCGCTTCGAGAACTTGTTCGATGATTTGAACGCTTCCGATCGATTCAGCCTCAGCCTCGTAGGTTAAACCGATACGATGTCTGAGCACATCAAAAATTACCGCTCTAACATCTTCAGGAACTACGAACCCTCTCCCCTGAATGAACGCATAACACTTCGCTGCTTTTGCAAGACTAATACTACCTCTTGGTGAAGCTCCGAAACTTATCAGTGACTTTAGATGAGTTAAGCCATAATTTTCAGGATACCTGGTCGCGAAGATTAGATCAACGATATATTGTTCAATCTTTTCATCGAGATAAACTTCGTTTACACTTTCTTGGGCCTTGAGGAGATCCTTCGTGTTGAGTACAGCGCTTATCTTATGGGAGGTTGAGGCTAAATTTTGTCGAACAATCAGTTGCTCATCCTCTCTTTTCGGATAATCAATGACCACCTTCAACATGAAACGATCTACCTGAGCCTCAGGCAAGGTGTAGGTTCCTTCTTGTTCAACAGGGTTTTGGGTGGCCATAACAAGAAAGGGCTGGTCGAGTTTAAAAGTTTCATCACCGATAGTTACCTGCTTTTCTTGCATGGCTTCTAGTAGGGCTGACTGAACCTTCGCTGGTGCCCGGTTGATCTCGTCAGCCAAAACGAAATTGGCGAAAATGGGACCTTTCTTAACGTTAAAGGCCTGTTCATTCATGTTATAGATCACGGTCCCAATCACATCGGCTGGCAACAGGTCAGGAGTAAACTGAATTCGACTAAAACTACCTTTTACCGCCTTCGAAAGCGTATTAATTGCCAAGGTCTTCGCGAGACCCGGGACTCCCTCGAGTAAAATATGCCCCTTGGCTAGTAGACCAATTAAGAGACTATCTACCATGTGGTTTTGCCCGATAATTGCCTTTGACACTTCATTTCTCAATGCCGAAATAAAGGCGCTATCTCGTGCTATCTTCTCGTTTAACTCACTAATATCTACACTCATTTCGATCTGTCTTAGGTTTAGAGGGCGCAAATTCTAAATTCTTATTGCTTTCCCTTGTTAAGGATAGGTTAAAAATGCCTGATTTAATAAGGTTTTCACAAAGTTTTGGCTTTTATAAAGTTGTAACTTATAGCCTGAAAAACGGATCACTATGAAAAAACACTCACTGGTTGTTGGGACGATGACCTGGGGTTGCTGGGGAAGCGCTCTGAATACCACAGAAATGGCGAATCGTATAGAAGGAGCTCTAGAATTGGGATTAAACCGATTTGATCATGCCGATATCTATGGAGATTACACCACTGAAGCAGAATTTGGAGCGGCTTTAAAACAGGCCAATGTGGCTAGAGAAGATATTGAGTTAATTACCAAGTGTGGGATTCAAATGACCAGAGG
>JAYPSS010000028.1:1640-12097 GCA_038133115.1 Flavobacteriaceae bacterium
TGGCTAGAGAAGATATTGAGTTAATTACCAAGTGTGGGATTCAAATGACCAGAGGTAGAGCTAATAAGGTCAAGCATTATCAATACGATACCGCTTATATTATTGAGTCGGCAGAACAAAGCTTAAGAAATCTAGGAACGGATTATCTAGATCTTTTTCTATTGCATAGGCCTAGCCCATTGCTCAATACTGAAGAGGTGGGCCTTGCTGTTGCGGCTCTTTTAGATCAAGGAAAGATAAAGTCGTTTGGACTATCAAATTTTCTTCCACATCAGGTTGAAAGTGTCATGCGATTTGCCCCAGTAGAAGCGAATCAGGTTCAGTGTTCGATCACTCATACTGATTCGATGTACGATGGCACTCTAGATCAGGCGAAGCATTTGAATATTGAGCCGATGGCTTGGTCACCACTCGGGGTACTGTTTAAAAACCCTGATGACGAGGCAGTGGTTCGCATTAGAGCTGTTGCTGATGATCTTATGAAGAAATATGATACCGATTTAGCAGGCTTGGCGTTGGCTTTTCTAGCGAAACATCCGTCTAAGATCAGCCCGGTGGTAGGTACCACTCAAATCAATCGCCTCGCTGATTCAAAGAAAGGTTTTGAGATAGAGTTAGAGCTTGAGGACTGGTTTGTATTGCTTGAGGCCGCCAAGGGCACAAGAGTTCCTTAGGCTATGATTAATAAGCGTCTTTTAATTAAAAATTTGCTCGCCCATAATGACGAGAATAGTTTTTATGATAAAAAGCGCAGTATTTCTATAGGCGAAAAGGAAGGCAAGGCCAAGTTCCTCAAGCACGTTTGCGCTCTGGCAAATACCAACCCTTTGAACAACTCTTACATTGTGGTTGGGGTCGAGGATTTAGACAGTAGTATTGTCGGTGTGGATTTTTTTGACGACAGCAAAATTCAGAATCTGGTCAATGCTTACTTAGATCATCCGCCCAAGGTTTCGTACGAGAACATTCCCTTTCCACATTTGCCTGATAATAAGGTAGTGGGTCTTATTACGATACGATCTTCGGGCAAACTTTGCTCCCTTAGAAAGAACATCTGGAAGTATTACGGAGGAGCTGTTTTTTATCGCGAGGGCAGTATGTCGGTTCCGAAGAACTTCGAGTCTGAATTGCGAGATACCAATTCAACTATCGTTCAAGATTTAGAACGCCACGCAGAAAATAATATTGAACTTACCCTTGATGGGGTAATTGATTTTATTCGAAATCGTCATCCTGATATGCCGAGTGATTACAAGGTTTTCAAAGAGCAATTTGTGGTGTGTTGGGCTGGACAGGTAAAGAAAGTCAAGGACAAGACTTATTATTCACGAGTGGATATCGAATTGATCAATGAACAGGTAAGATTGTTCTATTCTGCTCTTGACGAGATAGAGATTACTTATACCAATGACACCTTCAGTCTAACCGAGTATGTGTTTCTTGGGCTTGGAGACAAAAAATATTATCCGCTCGAACGATTAGATATTCGTTTCGAAGAGAATGGAACTTATCAAATGAATACCGAACTAATTTTTGAGCCTCCGCGGTACGACACTCGAGAATTATTTCACGTATACAACACAAATAATACTTTGATCAAGCTTTTAGAGCAAAAAGTTCGCCTCTCTGAAAATCAATTATTAGATCTAAGAAAACTTCCTGACACCTATCTAATTTGCTTTTTAAATGGATTTGAAGAAGCCAAAGAACAATTAGAAAACGCGAGAGGACTTATTAAAGCCATAGATCAGGGAGCTTATGCATCGCTTAAAGAAGCACTCCGAGTCATCCGAAAAGTGAGGTATAACTAGAGGGGCTACATTATGTCTTTCACTCTCGGAAGAGCAGCAATTGCACCGTAGCTCTGCGCCGTAAATGCTCCAGCTTTGTTAGCGATACTCACCGCCTCGCTCATCCATACCTTGTCCTTTAACACAGTTGTAGAGGGTGCTTTAGAAAGAGTGGCGAGTAGACATCCGATAAAAGCATCTCCAGAACCTGTGGTATCAATCGCTTTAACTGGGATGGTAGGAATCGTTGCTCTTTGATCACTATCCAAACTCAAAAGCGTCCCTTGTTTTCCAAGAGTGATACATATGGTCGCATTGGTCATCCTATGAAAGAAACGACAAGCCTTCTCTAGGTCATCGGTGTTTGCGAGTAGTTTTGCCTCTTCTTCGCTGAGTTTTATTAGGTCCGCCTTAGAGATGAAATGCAGTGACTTCTTGATAAAATCTTCAGGATCTAATCCGTGTAGATCGTGACGGTAATTAGGATCGAAACTGATGAGTGCCTCATTGGCTATCGCCTCTTCTAGATAAGTCGAATAGGTGCGTTCTAGGCTTCCACCTAAGAAGGAGGTTGCGGCTCCAAAGTGTACAATTTGACCTGCAAGCTGGTCGGCTAACGCCTTGTCATAGATCAGTTCCCGATCAGCTCCTCTCGAGAATACAAAGTCACGTTCACCATCGACACCGAGATTTACAAAAGCGAGCGTAGTAAAAGTGGAAGCTCGTTGTAAAAAATCGATACCAACACCTTCTACTTCTAGGGTCTCTGTTAGGAAGTTTCCGAATGGGTCGCTACCCACAGCTCCAACAAAATAGCTATGACCATCAAGACGACTCACTGCAGCGGCCACATTCGCAGGAGCTCCACCGGCTTTTTTAAGGAACTGATCGGTTTTTGTAAGAGAGGGATGCCCTCCCTGTCCAACAAAATCAATCAATAACTCTCCGATACAAAACACCTTCTTCATGGGGTAGATTTTAAGTGCCCAAAGTACTAATTTTGAAGTAAACCGAAAGATTGAAACGCACACTCGCCATCGGAGATATTCACTCCGGGAAAAAGGGACTACAACAGGTATTAGATCGCGCCAATGTTACCGAACAAGACCATCTTATTTTTCTAGGAGATTATGTGGATGGATGGAGCGAAGCCCATCAAACAGTCGATTTTTTGATAACCCTCAGGGATCGATATCATTGCACGTTCATTCGCGGTAACCACGATGATCTTTGTCTCAACTATTTAACCCGATCTGAGGCCCCTGAAAATTGGTTGCTTCATGGAGGTTCTGCTACCAAAAACAGTTACGACAGTATCGATCGAGCTCAGAAGGAGCTTCATATTACCTTTTTACAAAACCTTGAAGATTACCTGTTAGATGAAAACAATCGTCTTTTTCTTCATGCTGGCTTTACCAATCTAAGAGGGGTTGAACAAGAGTACTTTTCTAAGATGTTTTACTGGGATCGAACACTTTGGGAACTGGCAAAGGTGGTAGAGAAAACAGGAGACAAAGAACTACCCCCGAGATTAAAGCGTTATAGCGAGATATTTATCGGTCATACTCCGATATCGAAGGAGTCTTTTGTTTCGCCTCAGCGAGCTGCTAATGTTTGGAACATAGATACTGGAGCCGCCTTTAAGGGAGGGGTAACTGTACTAGATGTGGACACTAAAGAATTTTGGCAAAGTGATCCTTTGAATGAGTTGTATCAAGGAGAGCCGGGAAGAAACCTTGCCCCGAAATAAAAAAACCCCGCAGGACCGCGGGGCTTTAGCCAGGTTTGTTTGGCATCGTGTGTACTAACAACAAAAACAAAAACTTAAAAGTAACACGACCTTAAGTTAAGTAGGAATGATCAATTATGGACTTGTTCGACGTCTATAACAAGTGGAAATCGATGTATTCCAATAAGTAACCCCGTATTTTTGCAGCATGGCAAGAGATGAAAAACTAAAAGAGCGATTTGATGCACTTGTTGTAAAACTATCTGATCAATTCTCTGATGGAGATCCTTTGGATATGGAAGGAATGATTTATTTAGTAGGTGTTCAAGAGTTAGGGAAATTGCATCGCAAGTTCAAAAAGGATGAAAAAATCAATTTGATGCACATTGCGATCTGCCGTCTTTTAGAGCCTTATGGATATTACGAATTCTCTCATTTCGACGAGGATGGTTGGCCCCATTACAAGGTGGTCGACGAACTACCCCATTTAAAAGCGGGAGAGCAATCTATCCTTATGAAAGAGGCGCTAGTGAACTACTTTATCGAAAGAAAATACATCGAATGAATTCTGAATATTACGCGGTAATTTTTACTTCAATTACAGGCGATGATTTAATCGACTATCAGGTGTGGTCCGATAAAATGATAGAACTAGCCAAGAGTATTCCAGGTTTTATCTCTGTTGAATCGGCGCGAAGTGCGATCGGAATTACTGTTTCTTATTGGAAAGATCTTGAAAGCATTTCTAATTTTAAAAGACTTGCCGATCATCGTTATGCGCAACAGCGAGGACGTGATCAGTGGTATCGAAATTACAGGGTAAGAGTATGCAGGGTAGAGCGAGATTACTCTTTTCCCTAGTTGAGTTTTTCTTTCAGTGATTCGAAAGTTTCTGTGGCCGAGGCGCCCTTTTCTACTACTTTGTAAACAGCATCAATAATGGGTGTGCGAAGAGCCTTTTTCTGAGACTTTGCCATGAGATAAACAGGTTTTACTGCATAGGCACCTTCTGCAATCATCTTCTCTGCTTTAAAGGTTTCTTCTACCGTCATGCCTTGTCCAAGACGATGGCCAAAACGTTTGTTTCTACTGTGATCGGAGTAGGCGGTGACCAAAAGGTCTCCGAGGTATGCCGATTGGTTGATGTTTCGCTTCATCTTGTAAATACGACCTAAATAGCGCCTCATTTCTCTAATGGCATTAGAAATCAAAACGCTTTGGAAATTATCTCCGTACCCTAAACCTGATGCAATTCCTGCGGCAATGGCGTACACATTTTTTAAAACTGCTGCATACTCGGTGCCGATAATATCGTTTCCGGTTGTGACTCTTACATACGCATTCGATAGGGTAGCCTTCATTTGTTCGGCTTTAAAAGAATCTATCGCAGATACCGTAAGGTAGGAGTGTCTCTCGAGTGCGATTTCTTCGGCGTGACAGGGGCCTGAGATCACTCCAAAATCTTTCAATTCTATGGCTCCGTATTCAGTTAGGTAATCACCAATAATTTGACCGGTTTCAGGAACCATCCCTTTGACCGCCGAAAAGATGGTTTTGCCTTTGAGCAAATCCAAAAATGGATGTAGGCTTTGGTGTATAAATGCAGAGGGTATAGCGATAACCACCGTAGATGATGCAGCTATTGCTTCCTCTATATTACTTGTGGCATGGACCAGGTTCGTATTGAGTTGAACGCTGCTGAGGTAATGAGGGTTTTGTCCGACCGTATTAATGGCCTTTACTCCGTCATCTTCTTTAACGTACCAGGTTACCGTAACCTCGTTATCATTAAATATTTTGACTAGTGCAGTTCCAAAACTCCCACCCCCTAAAACCGTTAGGGACTGGTGCTTCAACATAACTATAGGGTTCGGAGATACTCTGCTACTGCTTTTGCTTCGTCTTCAGATAGATTCTGATTGATCATTAGAGCGTTATTGTACTCTTTCAGAAGGGCCTTGGCAATCGGATCTTTCTGTAGCATCTCATTAGTATTAAGCAACATGTTTAATACCCACTCAGGGCTGCGACGATCGTAAACACCTTTTAACGCAGGACCAATCATTCTGCGGTCTACAAGGTGACATGCAGTACATTTACCGGCGTAAATACTTTTTCCTTTTTCAGCTAGATCTGTATCGACTGATGCACTAAACTCGTAAGAAGTAATAGGGCCTAATCCCGTGTTAGAAAGGTCTACGGGTACCTCAGAAGAACTTACTTCTGTTTTTGCCACTTCCTTTTTACGGGTTACCTCGAAACCTTTGTTCTCCTTTTTAGGACTCTCACCGCAGCTCGCAATGATTAAGGCAAGACCAACGAATAGTATTGATTTACGCATGCTAAAATTTTTGATAAATGTAGCCCGGACATTCATCTTAGGCAACTATTTACTCTGTTTATAATGATTTAGACGATGTTGTTGTATTTCTAACGCCTGTTCAAATTCGTCATGTAGTCGCTTAATGAGTTCTTCAGTGCTCGGACAATCGTGAATAGCACTTACTCCATGACCTGCTGACCAAATTGTTTTCCAAGCCTTGGCTTCTGAATTCATATCTAACCCAGGGTCTAATTTTGCTGTTCGAGCATAATCCTCAGGGCCTATTCCGGCAGCATTTAAGCTTGCCTCCATAAAGTTGGCAGGGATTCCCGAAACAGATGAAGTGTGTACAATATCGCTAGAGGTACTTTCGATGACCATCTTCTTATATTCCTCTTGGGCTTTACTTTCCTTGGTATTGATAAATCGAGTTCCCATATAAGCCATGTCTGCCCCCATTTGTAGTACTGTAGCGATATCCTGACCGGTTGAGATAGATCCTGCAACAACAATGGTTTTGTCAAAAACCTTTCTCACGTCTTTTATAAGTGCCATTGGGTTAATCGTGCCTGAGTGTCCTCCTGCTCCTGCAGATACAAGAATAAGGCCATCAACTCCTGCCTCAGCAGCCTTTTCGGCATGACGTTTTTTAACGATATCGTGAAAGACTAAACCTCCATAAGAATGAATCGTATCTACCAATAGCGAAATAGCCCCAAGTGAGGTAATTACTAACGGAACCTGATGTTTCACACACAGTTTTACATCCTCTTCTAGTCGTGTATTGGTTGGATGAACGATTAGATTTACTCCAAAGGGCGCAGCCTTTTTACCGGTAGCTTGTTCAAACTCATTGAGAGCAGCCTTGATCTGAATCAGCCACTCTTCAAATCCCTCGCTAGTTCTTTGATTTAAGGCAGGAAACGTGCCGACTACACCGTTTTTGCAACATTCGATGACCAAGTCAGGTCCTGATACAAGAAACATAGGAGCCGCAATGGCGGGTAAACTGGTTTGATTCAGTGGAGCAGGCAGGGGTTTCATAGCGTTTAATTTTCTTAAAGCTACGAAACTTCTTTCTTCTCTGAAGGGATTCTAACCCGCTTACTTGCTAAATATACTCCCCCAATTACTAGACTAGCCGCGACAATTTTAGTTAGTGTGAACTGGTCTTTTCCTGCGAGTACCGCGAACAGAATACCCATCACCGGTTGAACATAGGTGAAAACCCCGATGGTAGATGCCTTTAACTCGGTCATGGCGAAGGCATTAAATAAGTAGGTTAAAAAAGTTACTCCGACAACAACAAAAGCAATGGTTGCATAGGACGAACTGGGAAGTGTTGACCATTGAATGTCAAGAAAATCACCAATGGTTATTGGGAAGTTGATAATCAGAGAGAAGGTGAACAACCATTTTAACAGCGTAAACGGATGGTACTTCTGAACTAAAGATCGGGTCAATACCAGATAAGCCCCATAGGAAAGTGCATTGACAATAAAAAGGGTGTTTCCAAGGCGAATATTTGGTGCGTCTGACCGCAATTCGTTACCGAAAACAACGAGCCCAAGTGCTCCTATAAGCCCAAGTGCAATGCCAAATGTTTTGTTCTTGGTAATCGGTTCTTTAAGAAGAATAGCAGATAAAATGAGTGTGCAAATAGGAGTGATAGTTACTAGTACAGCGCTATTGATAGGAGTAGAAAGTTCGAGCCCTTTAAAGAAGGAGAGCATATTAATGCTTGCTCCAAATAAACTGGCTAATAGAATCTTCGGCCAATCTTTCTTTTCAATGGGATCCGATTTTCTGAATAAAGAAAGGCCCCAAAAAAGAAGAAAGGCTCCCACTACTCGCATGAATATAAACCCGAACGGCTTGATGTACATTGGCATTAAACCTTTCGCAATCGTGTGGTTTAAAGCATAAATTGATGTGGCTCCGAAAGCTGCTAGAAAGGCGAGTACTCGTTTGTTCATTGACTAAGTGCAGTCTTAGCTGCTTCTAAAGTGGCCTTGGCATGTCCTGCAAACACATTCGTGTCTGTGAGAATCACCGGTCTTTTAAGAAAGGTATAGTGCTCAAGAATCAGTGAGCGGTAATCTTGCTCGGTGAGTGACTGCTCGGCGAGTCCTCTTTTCTTGTAGAGTTGTGCACGTCTGCTAAATAAAGCTTCGAAACTACCAGCGAATTCAGCCATCTTATCGAGAGCCTCCGGTGTGATACCTTGAGATTTGATCTCAATGACTTCAACTTCTGGCCCAGGATTCAAAAACGCTAAGGCTTTTTTACAAGTTTGACAGGTCGCTAAATGGTAGATTTGTTTCATGTTCTGATTTTGTTGCAAAAGTAAGGAAGATGTTAGATACCCGTGCTCTGCACTCATTTTAAGAATTTGATAATTTTTGGCAGTTTCAAAAATGGAAATAGCATAATTTTGCGCATATATTTTTAATTCACTAATAATGCATAAAGACAACATGGCCACTATCGAGACTTTTATGAACGAAGTCAAGGCCAGAAATGGACATGAACCAGAATTTATTCAAGCGGTTCAAGAAGTTGCCGAAACGGTACTTCCTTACATTGTGCAACACGATATCTACCATGGAAAAAACATCCTTCTAAGAATGGTAGAGCCTGAACGACTGATTTCTTTCAGAGTAGCTTGGGTGGATGATACGGGAGAAATTCACGTGAATAGAGGCTATCGTATTCAGATGAATTCAGCGATTGGCCCATACAAGGGCGGTCTTCGTTTTCATCCTACCGTAAATGCTAGTGTTTTAAAGTTTCTTGCCTTTGAACAAGTATTCAAGAACAGTTTAACTACACTCCCTATGGGTGGAGCAAAAGGAGGTTCAGATTTCGATCCTAAAGGAAAGTCTGACGATGAGATTATGAGATTCTGTCATGCGTTTATGACAGAGCTTTGTCGTCATATTGGGCCGAATACTGATGTGCCTGCCGGAGATATTGGAGTTGGAGCCAGAGAGATCGGATTTTTATTCGGCGCCTACAAGAAAATTAGAAATGAGTTTACTGGGGTGCTCACCGGTAAAGGATTGAGTTGGGGAGGTTCTCAGATTCGACCTGAAGCTACGGGTTACGGAACGGTATATTTCGCTCAAAGCATGTTAGAGACTCGAGGGGATTCAGTAAACGGCAAATCGGTCGTTATCTCGGGTTCTGGAAACGTTGCACAATTTGCAGCAGAGAAGGTTCTTCAATTAGGCGGAAAGGTGCTTACCCTATCTGATTCTGGAGGATACATTTATGACCCAGACGGTATTGACGCTGAGAAACTAGAGTTTATAAAGGATCTTAAAAATGTGAAAAGAGGTCGAATAATGACCTATGTAGAGCATTTCCCAGAGGCCTCTTACCACGAAGGCAAACGCCCATGGGAGGTTCCTTGTGAAATTGCACTTCCTTGCGCTACTCAAAACGAGTTGGATGGCGCTGCCGCTGAGTTACTGGTGAAAAATGGATTGATTGCTGTTTCAGAAGGCGCAAATATGCCTTCTACTCCAGAGGCGGTTCACCACTTCCAGAATCATAAGATCTTATTTGCTCCCGGTAAGGCATCCAATGCCGGTGGGGTTGCGACTTCAGGACTTGAAATGTCACAGAACTCATTGCGTATTAGTTGGACACGTGAGGAGGTCGACAACCGTTTGAAGCACATTATGAAAGATATCCATGATGCCTGTACCACTTATGGCATGGAAGAAGATGGATATTGTAATTATGTTAAAGGAGCGAACATCGCCGGATTTGTGAAGGTTGCTGACGCCATGCTTGCCCAAGGAGTTATTTAAATCAATTTGGCAGGAACACCTTATATTCAAAGCTCGCTGGTGGTTTTAGGCAGTGTTAGGTATGGAGAGACCAGCCTAATCGTCAAAGCCTACACCCGCGAGCTTGGTATTCAATCCTATCTGGTTAGAGGGGTATTAAAACCTAAAAAATCGGGTCTACGATCGGCCTATTTTCAGCCGCTTAGTTTTTTAGATGCGGTGGTGACTCACAAGCCGAACTCAGATCGACTCGAAACCATAAAAGAAGCCAAGCCATTGCAGGCTTTCTCTCAGATTCATTCTGATGTAGTGAAATCGAGTACCGCATTATTCTTAGCCGAACTCTTCGCGGCCTCCCTGATCGAACAACAGCAAGACTATGATTTGTTTGATTTTATCATTGGCTGTTTAGAGGTCTTAGAAAGTGAAAAAAGCTTTCCGAACTATCTGATTGTCGTTCTTCTGGGTCTTTCAAAACACTTAGGAATTTACCCCGACTCTTCACTTTCGAATGGAGCGCTATTTGACCCTGCCACTGGACAATTTCAAGCCGAAACTTCGAGATATTGCTTATCTGCTGTTGCCTCAATGACACTGAATGAAATTCTAGGCATGAATTTTGATGAAACCATGCGGACAACAATAGATAAAAAAACCAGAGGAGAACTTCTAGAAGGATTAGTTCGGTACTACGACTTTCAATTAGATGGCTTTCGTAGACCAAAATCGCTAGAGGTGATTCGAGGGTTGTTTGGATGAAACGCCTCTTACTATTTTTCTTTATTACCTTATTCCCTAAGGTGTTATTCGCTCAGCTC
>JAYPSS010000029.1:0-11864 GCA_038133115.1 Flavobacteriaceae bacterium
GTGAAGGTACGATTTATTGAGCCATTTTTACGAACTTTGGCCTCTGCAACAAATACAAAACCATGAATAAAAATACAGTTTTAGCCTACGCTACATTTCTGATGATCCTTATGGGACTTGTGCTTTTAGCCTTGGCTGCGTTTAAGTATGATGAGGTTGCCGGATGGGGATTTGCTACAGTAGGAATCGGTTTTTTTGCCATCGCCTGGGTATTTAATGCCCTAAAAGGAAGAGTTTAGATTTTAATTTTATAGACCATCATATGTCAGACGATAAGAAGGTAATTTTCTCTATGTCTGGAGTGACTAAGACCTTTTCAGGTGCTCAAACTCCAGTTCTCAATAATATTTATCTCAGCTTTTTCTATGGAGCTAAGATTGGTATTCTCGGTTTAAATGGATCGGGTAAATCTACATTGCTTAAAATTATTGCAGGATTAGATACCAACTACCGAGGGGATGTGGTTTTTTCACCGGGCTATACGGTGGGTTATCTAGAACAAGAGCCCACATTGGATGAGACTAAAACAGTAATTGATATTGTACGTGAAGGAGCTGCAGAAACGGTGGCTATCCTTGATCGATATAATGAAATCAATGACTTGTTCGGACTGCCAGAAGTTTATGAGGATACAGATAAAATGCAAAAGCTTATGGACGAGCAGGCTCGTTTACAAGACCAAATCGATGCTAGCAATGCTTGGGAATTAGATACTCGATTAGAAATTGCGATGGATGCGCTTCGCACTCCTGAGCCTGATACTCCTATATCGGTTCTTTCTGGAGGTGAACGTCGAAGAGTAGCATTATGTCGACTTTTATTGCAACAACCGGATGTTTTATTACTGGATGAGCCAACCAACCATTTAGATGCCGAATCAGTCTTATGGTTAGAGCAACACCTTTCACAATACTCTGGAACCGTAATTGCGGTTACGCACGATCGTTATTTCCTAGATAATGTAGCCGGATGGATTCTCGAGTTAGATCGAGGCGAAGGTATTCCATGGAAAGGAAATTACTCTTCTTGGCTAGACCAAAAAACAAAACGTTTAGAACAGGAGAGCAAGCAAGCCAGTAAGCGTCAAAAAACTCTTGAACGAGAGTTAGAATGGGTGAGACAAGGAGCAAAGGGTAGGCAAACCAAGCAAAAAGCACGTCTAAACAATTATGATAAGCTTCTAAGTCAAGATCAAAAGCAACTCGAAGAGAAACTTGAGATTTATATTCCCAATGGTCCGCGATTAGGTACCACCGTTATTGAGGCAAAAGGGATCAAAAAAGGTTTTGGAGATCGGTTACTGTATGAAGACTTAAGTTTTAAATTACCACAAGCAGGGATTGTAGGAGTAATAGGTCCTAATGGTGCAGGGAAAACGACTCTTTTTAAAATGATCATGGGAGAATTATCTCCTGATGGTGGTTTTTTTGAGGTTGGTGAAACCGCTAAAGTGGCCTATGTTGACCAAAGTCACAGCAATATTGACCCTGAGAAAACCATTTGGGAGAATTTTTCTGATGGTCAAGAACTCATACTCATGTCTGGAAGAGAGGTAAATTCCAGAGCTTATTTAAGTCGATTCAATTTCTCAGGTAGTGAACAAAACAAAAAGGTTAAGCTACTTTCTGGAGGGGAACGAAATCGATTGCATTTGGCAATGACTCTTAAAGAAGAAGGAAATGTTTTGTTACTCGATGAACCTACTAATGATTTGGATGTCAATACATTAAGGGCTTTAGAAGAAGGTTTAGAAAATTTTGCTGGTTGTGCGGTAGTGATCTCTCACGACCGTTGGTTTCTAGATAGAATCTGCACGCATATACTTGCCTTTGAGGGGAATTCTTCAGTGTATTTCTTCGAAGGATCATTTTCTGATTACGAAGAAAATCGAAAAAAACGATTAGGTAAGGAAGTGACCCCTACAAGAATCAAATACAAAAAATTAATTCGTTAACCACTAAAACTTGCCCATTTGGCAAGAATCCTGCTATATTTGCAGCATAGTTAAAGACTTTAAATCAATATCATTATGGAAAAATCAGGATCTAAAGCGTTACCCGCAATATTAGGTATCCTATTTGTAGCCGCTGCAGCATTTGCAATTAGCCTTTACATCAGCGGAAAGAAAACAGAAGAAGCTTTAAACGCAGAGAAAGCTGAAGTTATTCAGGAGCTTGAAGGGCTTAAGTCAGATTATGACAAGTCTATCCTAGAAACAAACGCACTTAGCGAAGAGTTATTAGCTGCTCGTGGAGAGATTGCTAACTATATCGATTCTGTTAAGACATTAAAAGCTGACGTTGCGACATTATCAAGATTCCGTCGTCAGGTTTATCAGTTAAGAAAAGAGCGCGCTACTCTAATGGCTCGTTTAGATTCTTTAACAGCAAGCAACGTCGCACTTCAGTCTCTTAACGAGGCTACTCAGAAAGAACTTGAGCGTGTTGCTGCATTAAACGATTCTATCGTTCAACAAAACATTATTCTTGAGCAAGAAAACCGTATCGCTGCACAACTTCGTTTAGAGTCTCTAAACGTTCAGGCGGTAAAGGTTAAGAATAATGGAAACTTCAAAGATGTTAACCGTGCACGTCGTACTGACAATTTCAAGGTTTGCTTTACAGTTAGAGACAATGCCATCGCTCAAGCAGGAGATAAGAACTTCTTTATCGAAGTTTTAGGACCTGATGGGAACTTAGTTGGTGCTTCAGAATCAGTTTCTGTAAACAGCCGTACATTATCAGTTAGTAAAGTCACTGCATTCTACTATGAGAATGATCTTTTAGATGTTTGTGATTATGTGGGTTCTACTACTGGCGAATTTGCTAAAGGAAACTACATGGTTAATGTTTACGACAACGATCTAGAACTTATCGGAACTTCAAAATTCTTCTTAAAGTAATTTTAAGTTTAACCAACCATAGAAAAAGGCTCCCAATTTGGGAGCCTTTTTTATTGCATCTATTTCACAAATTAATGACCGATCATATCTTCAGGTCGAACAAAACGATCGTAGTCTTCTTCACTTACATAGCCTAATCGAACCGCTTCTTCCTTAAGAGTCGTTCCCCTCTCATGGGCTGCATTAGCGATTTCTGCTGCTTTGTAGTAGCCGATTTTTGTATTCAAGGCAGTGACTAACATTAGTGAGTTGTCTAAGAGTGTTTTAATTCTGCTATGGTTAGGCTCAATTCCAACCACACAGTTCGCTTCAAAACTATGAGCCGCATCAGCAAGAAGCGCCGCTGACTGAAGCACATTTGCAGCCATCATTGGTTTAAATACATTCAATTCGTAATGTCCTTGTGTACCACCAATGGTAACGGCTACATCATTACCCATAACTTGTGCACAAACCATGGTAATTGCTTCTGCTTGAGTAGGATTGACTTTGCCTGGCATGATTGAACTTCCTGGTTCATTTGCTGGGAGTATTAACTCTCCAATTCCAGATCTTGGTCCGGATGCCATTAATCGAATATCATTAGCGATCTTATTCATGGAAACCGCTAATTGTTTTAATGCTCCATGAGACTCAACAAGCGCATCATGAGCAGCTAATGCCTCGAATTTGTTATCGGCCGTTATAAAGGGTAATCCTGTGAACTCTGCAATGTATTTTGCTACTAATACATCGTACCCCTTTGGAGTATTTAACCCTGTTCCAACGGCGGTACCTCCTAGCGCTAGTTGCGATAGATGATCGAGCGATCGTGTTAATGCTTTCAATCCGAAATCGAGTTGGGCTACATAACCTGAAAATTCTTGTCCAAGGGTTAGAGGGGTAGCGTCCATAAGGTGGGTACGTCCGATCTTAACCACATCGCTAAAAGCTTTAGCTTTCTGATTTAAGGCTTTTTTTAAGGAATCGATTTTTGGAATCGATTCTGAAACAATTTTTTGATAGATCGCAATATGCATTCCAGTAGGGAAGGTGTCATTTGAAGATTGCGACTTATTTACATCGTCATTGGGGCTCAAGGTGCGTGTACCCTCGCCGAGTGCATTCCCTTCTAAAACATGTGCTCTATTGGCAATAACCTCATTAACATTCATGTTACTTTGGGTTCCTGAACCAGTCTGCCAGATAACTAACGGAAATTGGTCATCTAATTTTCCTTCTAGAATTTCATCACAAACCTTAGCAATGAGATCTCTTTTTGTAGCATCAAGAACTCCTAATTCACAGTTCGCATAGGCGGCAGCCTTTTTTAAATAGGCAAATCCATAAATAATTTCTCTAGGCATAGAGCCTTGCGGACCAATTTTGAAGTTATTAATAGATCTTTGGGTTTGAGCACCCCAATATACATTCTTGGGAACATGCACTTCACCCATGGTATCTTTTTCAATTCTATATTCCATGATGTGTCAATTTGAAATTCAAAGTTAACCACTTCTGCTATTTTTACCTTGATTTATAACCTTTTGCTTGCAGCCAAATCTTAAAACATCTTATATTCGCGTAATAAATAAGAACTACCATGATTGAATTTGATCAATACTTAGGATTTATCGCTTTTTTGAGCATTCTAACCATAGGATTTTGGTTGATGATTTTTCTCTTAACCTTTGTCATTCCTTATTGGTTGACAGGTAGTTTTATAGAATTCTTAAAAGAGAAGCGAAAAGAGAAAGAAACTCAGTCTTAATTGACTTAGATATTATAAAAAAAGGCCCGGTATTCCGGGCCTTTTTTATTGAATGCTTTTTAATTTACGGCGTTCCGAATTCAAATTCTTCACCACCGCCACCTTCTCCCATATCGGGTCTTCGGCGATTGTTTCTTTGACCTTCTTGCTCATTGAAAAGATATCTAAAGGTAAGAGTAGCTTGACGCTGTCTCCATTGATTTTCACTTTGTGTGAAAACGTTAAATGTTCTCGTTTCGGAGATCCGTTTTCTCTGATTGAACAAATCACTTACGTTAAATGAAATGGAGCCTTTATCATTTAGAATTTCTTTACTCATCGCTAGATTCACCGAAAGAACTCCCTTGTTGGTTCCCTGTGGATTTACAGATGGGCCACTGTAGAATGCATTAGTTTGAAAGTTGATTTTTCCAGGTAATGGAAATTGCCCACTGATTCTACTGAACCAACTGAAATTCTCCGTATCGAAATTTTGGGTAATCTCTTCGCCTATACTATTTGTGTAAGAGAAGTCTCCTTGCAGTTGTTGTTGAAACAGATTGATGTTCCAAGAGAATCTCATACCGCGTTTTGGAGAGTAAGAAGTGGTTAATTCTCCACCGTATCGATACTCAGTAGCAAGGTTAATAGGACTTCTGAGCTGTACAGGAACACTAACAATTTCTCCTTCACCCGTATCAATCTCTACGAAATCTCCAGTCTCTTGAACAACAAATTGGAACACCCCAGTACTCTTGTTATAATAAGCAGAGGTATTCAGCGTTAGTTTTCCAAAGCGCTTCAGGTATCCTAAATCAAAAGCGTTGGAGTACGTTGGATCAAGATCAGGATTACCCACAAATAGGTTGGTATTACTATTTCGTCTTACAAAAGGATTAATAAACCAAGATCGAGGTCTTCTAAGACGTCTACTATAGCTTAGGGTAAATTGTTCGGTTTCAGAGAACTCATATCCCACAAAAAGAGAGGGAAACCAGTTGGTGTACTCTTTTTTGTTATTGTCTTGTCCAAAATCACCGGATGAATTCACGGTAATTGCCGAATTCTCAACACGTAGGCCTCCTAATAATGAGACCTTGCCAAATTTATTACCTAATTGAACGTATCCCGCGTTTACATATTCTTTATACACCAATTGGTTACTTGTGTTTGGATCTCTTAGCAGAGGTCCGTTTGCCTCTTCTTGCAGTTGTAATTCAAAGTCGGTGTAGAAGTCGTTGAAAGTACCTCGATATCCAAACTCAAATTGCCCACTATTATTTTCACCAATTGGGTTGACATAATCGAATTGAAATAAGCGATTAATCTGCTCTTCACTGGTATAGGTTGCCTCTGAAGGAATAAAAATCGTTTCATTGCTTAAAACGCTTTCATTAATTCCTGAATTGGACAATTCCTCTCCGGTAGAGTATTGAAAATCAGCAGTTAACTTCTGACCATCATTCTTAAAATCTTTTACAAAATTCGCCGAATATTGATAAGTAACATCAGTTTCATCCCCTGAGTTCGTCCTTAACCTCGAAATAGTAGGAAGTCGGTTGCTATCGTAGTTAAAGAAGTCTACCGTGCTAAGATTTTGTCCGTCACTGTTTCGGTAAAAAAAGGTTTGCGTAAAGGAGGTTTTTTTACCTAGAAGAAGTTCTAACCCAATATTCGTGTTGAACCCTTCGCGAATACGCTCGTTCCTCCCAAATTCATCCTGGTAGCTAGCAACGGTACCGTCTGGGTTGAAATTGGTTTGCAGATTAGAAGAATTTCCTGGGTTGTTATTGCTTCTGTAGGAAGTATTTGAGAATAAATTGAAGGATTTTTTTCTGAGGTTTAAATTTAAATTACTACCGGTGTTTTCAGGTGTTCCCACATTAACGGTTACCGATCCATTTAAACCTTTAGTTTTTTCCTGTCTTAAAACAATGTTCAAGATTCCTGCTGTCCCTTCTGCATCATATCTAGCAGATGGGTTAGTGATTACCTCTACTTTTTCTATGGCTTCTGCTGGCAGTTGACGCAGTGCGTCATTACTAAGACCTGAAAGGGCTGAAGGCTTTCCGTTAATTAAAATACGAACACTTTGATTACCTCTAAGTGAAATATTTCCCTCTACGTCAACACTTACCGAAGGTACATTGTCAAGTACATCCGTAACTGAACCTCCCTTTACAGTGAGGTCTTGGCCTACATTGTATACCTTTTTATCTAGTCTTAATTCAACGGTGGTTCGCTCTGCAACGACTTCAACTTCCTCCAATTGCGCAACATCAGCCTCAAGAGCGATTTGACCTAAATCGATCGAAGCCGTAAGTCTAACATTCTCTTGAGAATAGGATTTGAATGATAAGAATTCTACACGAATATGATACATTCCCGGAAGCGTTTCTACCGAAAATTTTCCAGATTCATCGGTAATGCCTCCAGTAACTCGATCAGGCATTCGAACACTTTGTAAAACTAGAGTTGCATATTCTAGAGGTTGCCCACTGTCTTTATCAATTACACTACCAGTAACGGTAATGGGAGTCATTGATGGCATTGGACGATTAGGCATTTGAGCCTGGGCACTCAGCATTCCTAGGATACTAAAAAGTGCAACGAAATAGTGTTTCATTCAGAAATGAATTAATTCTTCTTTTTTTTCTTCTTTTCTGAATTGTCTTTTAGTTTCTTAAAGTTTCGCTCCTTAAGTTCAATGAGTTTCTCATAGGTAGCCAAAGACAATTCTGTTTTTAATCGTTCGTTTTCTAAATCATTTAGTTTTCGGAACGATTCAGCTAGTGTCTTCGGATCTACCTTTAAAATCTGCAGCTCAATTCTTTTTTTCGTGAATTCAAGCAAAATTGATCTCAAAATAGCTTCTTCAAATGGGTCAATAATTAGAGCTTCTTTCACCTTAACCATTTCAAGCTCGGTAATTTCTTCAGCGGTTAATGGAGCATCAGGCTCAGCAGCTACATTTGTTCTTGGAACACTGCTACGCATTCTTCCCATTCCACTGTAGGGGTTATAACCATAACCACCAAAACCACCCATTCCAAATTGTCCTTGGACACTTTCTTGACTGCCCAATACCAATAACAATGCCAAAACGATTTTGAAAAAGTTAAAATCTTTTATCATACCTATATTTTTAAAATTCATCTTCGGTTTGCTTTTGTCCGTTAGACATGAGAAAGGCTTTTAAGAAAAGGTCAATTTCACCATTCATTACCGCTTCTACATTTCCTGTTTCAACGCTAGTTCGGACATCTTTGACTAGCTTGTAAGGGTGCATTACATAATTTCTTATCTGAGAACCCCATTCAATTTTCATCTTAGAATCTTCGATTTCACGACGAGCTTCCATTCTTTTTCGAAGCTCGATCTCGTAAAGTTGAGATCGCAACATTTGCATGGCTGTTGCTCTATTATCGTGCTGAGAGCGTGATTCAGAACAGCTGATTTGAATTCCTGTTGGCTTGTGAACAAGTTGTACTTTAGTTTCGACCTTATTTACATTTTGTCCACCGGCACCACTAGATCTAGCTGTTGTGATTTCAATATCTGCAGGATTAACCTCAATTGAAATGCTGTCGTCAACTAAAGGATACACATACACTGAGGCAAAAGAAGTATGCCTCTTTGCGTTACTGTCAAATGGAGATATGCGCACCAATCTATGCACTCCGTTTTCACCTTTGAGCCAGCCAAATGCGAAAGGTCCATTAATCTCGATAGTAACGGTTTTAATGCCCGCTACATCTCCTTCTTGAAAGTTGAGCTCTTTGACACTGAATCCTTGAGAATTGGCCCACATCAAATACATTCTCATTAGCATGGATGCCCAGTCACAACTTTCTGTACCTCCTGCTCCAGCGGTTATTTGAAGGACGGCGGGTAAGTCATCACCCTCCTCTGAAAGCATGTTCTTAAACTCTAAGTCTTCGATTTGCTTTTCGAGTCCCTTTAATGCTTTGGTTACATCCTCTTCGGTAGCTTCTCCTAGCGAGATGAACTCGGATAGAACCTCTACTTCACCATAAAGTTCTTCAGCCTCCTCAAACTGCTCAACCCATGATTCAAGAATTTTGAGCTTCTTCATCTGCTCTTGTGCTGACTTGGGGTCATCCCAAAAACCTGCTACTAGCGTTTTTTCAGTCTCATTTTCGATCGCAATCTTTTTGCCATCTATGTCAAAGATACCTCCTTAACGCACCTAGGCGTTCAAAAAGATCTTTTTGTCGTTCTGTTCGACTCATATCTACTTGGTAAGAATTTCGAACGCAAAAATACTTATTAGTCTCCTGCTATTGTCTAAAAATTGAATAATTTAAACCCTTCAATCTCTTATCAAATGAAAAGACTTCAACTTCTAAAAACGCTTTTCCTAGTTGTTTTTATTCCGTCAGCTCTCCTTGCACAAGACTTTAATAGAGTAAAGGATTTAGCGGCTATTCCCGGATTTTTAACTACCTATTACGATGAATCCGAAGATCGTCTATTTATGAAAGTGGATCGTCTTGAGGAAGAACTACTTTACGTAACTGCCCTCAGTAGTGGTGTGGGTAGTAATGATATTGGTCTTGATAGGGGACAATTGGGTTCGACCAAAGTGGTTTATTTTAAAAAGGCTGGTAACAAATTACTTCTTATTGAACCGAATCAAGATTATCGTGCCCTTAGTGAAAACGCGCTTGAGAAAGCTTCTGTGAATCAGGCTTTTGCTA
Source organism: Flavobacteriaceae bacterium (assembly GCA_038133115.1). GTDB lineage: Bacteria > Bacteroidota > Bacteroidia > Flavobacteriales > Flavobacteriaceae > UBA3478. Next base: position 9,353 of record JAYPSS010000029.1, read on the forward strand.
AATCGGTAATCGCCGGATTTACCATTTTAGAAACGGCCAATGATGGATCTTTTCTGATCGATTTAAATCCTTTATTGTTAAGAGATGCTCATGGGGTTATTGATCGTTTATCGGCTGCTCAACAAGGAAATTATCAATTAGACCTAACTCGTTCTGCCCATCACAGAGAACGCTCGAAATCATTTGAGAAAAACATTTTAATAGATGTTTTATTGACGTTCTCTGGCAAACCAAAAGGATATGAAATTAGGTCGGTTACACCAGATGCCAGTTTGGTTAGTGTTACTCAAATGCACTCATTTATTGAATTACCTGAATTGGGCGGTTTTGAGATGAGATCTTTTGATGCTCGGTCAGGAGCATATCCATTTCGTTTTTTTGACTACGCTTCGCCAGTCAATGGGGGCACGGCTAAAGATTTTATTCGTAGACACCGGTTAGAGAAAAAAGACCCCAATGCGGCGGTAAGTGAGGCTGTAGAGCCCATTGTTTATTATTTAGACAATGGTACTCCTGAGCCTGTGCGAACAGCACTTTTAGAGGGAGGACGATGGTGGAATCAGGCTTTTGAAGCTATCGGATATAAAGACGCTTTTCAAGTAAAGATGCTACCAGACGACGCTGATCCGTTAGATATTAGATACAACGTAATTCAATGGGTTCACCGATCGACAAGGGGTTGGAGTTATGGTTCGAGTGTTACCGATCCTAGAACCGGTGAAATATTAAAAGGTCACGTTAGTTTAGGTAGCCTGAGAATTCGTCAAGACTACCTCATTGCTCAAGGTCTTTATAATCAGCCATACAATAAATTAAGTGTTCATGAGCAAACCATGTTAGATATGGCCTTAAACCGTATCAGACAGTTATCAGCACATGAAATTGGCCATACTTTGGGTTTTGCACACAATTTTGCTGCAAGTACTAATGATCGCGCTTCAGTAATGGATTACCCACACCCCCTAGTTTTAGAAGGAGATGGAGATCAATTTGATTTCAGTGAAGCTTATGACAAAGGGATAGGAGACTGGGATAAAGTGACTGTTGCTTATGCTTATAGCGACTTCGGCGATGGTGTTGATGAAAATCAAGCGCTACAGGAGATTTTGGAAAATGCCGAGAAGGCAGGGTTGAAATATTTAACCGATTCAGATGCACGATCTGCCGGATCTGCAAGTGCAACTGCTCATCTTTGGGACAATGGAACCGATATTACCGAAGAGTTATATCGTTTACTCGACTTAAGAGCTAAGGCGATTAGTCGTTTCTCGTTAGACAATGTTCCTGAGCATTCCCCTGTGGCGTTATTAGAGGATGTTTTTGTTCCACTTTATTTTTCACACCGATATCAAACCGAAGCGGTGTCTAAATTAATTGGTGGCATTGACTATAGTTATGCATATACCGATGCAACAGAGTTTCATCATCCAGTCAGTAGAAAAGAACAAGAAAAAGCGTTGAAGGCGCTCATTCGAACGCTAGACCCTGAGACTTTGGAAATCCCTGAGTATTTGCGTTCTGTTTTTGGACCCAGAGCTTATGGATATGGCAGAACCCGAGAATCTTTCGAATCTAAATTGGGAGTAGCATTTGATCCTTTGGCAGCGGCCGAGACTGCAGCTTCGACGACCTTAAAATTCATGTTGCATCCAGAAAGAGCCAATCGGGTTTATCAACAAGGCTTATTCGATAAGAATCAGTTAACTCTTCAAGAGATGATTAAGTTGTTATTAGATGAAACGGTTCGAAGCATGAATTCGAAGGATCCATATTACAACGCTATCGAGGAAATTGTGGCCTGGCAGACTTTAGATGAACTGATGAAGTTGTCTTCTTCGGACAAGGTTTATCCTCAGGTAACTGAAGTTATTTTGTTAGAAATGATGCGACTCAAAACCCATCTTGAAAATAGTGCGACTGATCCTACCGCAATTTACTTAAGAAAGCAAGTAGAACGTTTTATTGGTAATCCTACAGGATATAAGTCTAATGAGTCCTCTGTTCGTATTCCTGATGGGTCTCCAATAGGACAAGAGGTAATGTGTAATTTTAGTTGGAATTAATTAGTGGATAACCTTTATACCCCCCCAAAAGCACCGAAGTACCCTAAAAAATTAGTAAAACATAGTCACCAAAGGGAAGACCCTTTTTACTGGATGTGTGATCGTGAGCATCCCGAGCTTTTAGACTATCTCAAGAAAGAAAAAGAATATTTTAATAGCGATACGGCACATCTTGAACCTTTTAGAGAATCTCTTTACAAGGAGATGAGAAGTCGAATTAAGGAGGACGATCGTTCGCTCCCTCTTTTCAAAAACGGTTTCTGGTATCAAAGTGAATATCAGGAAGGTAAAGAGTATCCGATTTATTCCCGTTTTAAAAGTGAAAACGGAGAAGGAAAGGAATTGCTATTCGATGTAAATGAGCTAGCTGCTCCTTTTTCGTATTATCATTTTAAAGGGCTGAAAGTGAGTCCCAACAACCGACTTGCTTTATATGCTGAGGATACTGT
>JAYPSS010000030.1:0-1489 GCA_038133115.1 Flavobacteriaceae bacterium
AGCCGTAGGAGACTTTGCAAGTATTTCATTTGCCCATTCTATAGCCGTCTCCTCTAGTTTTGAATGCTCAACAACACAATTTACCATTCCCATTTCAAAAGCTTCATCAGCAGAGTAATTTCGACCAAGGAAAAAGATCTCCCGAGCCTTCTTTTGTCCGACCATTTTTGCCAAATAGGCTGAACCATAACCCGCGTCGAAGGAACTCACATCCGCATCAGTTTGTTTAAATATGGCATGTTCCTTACTAGCAATAGTTAGATCACATACTACATGAAGACTATGACCCCCTCCAACTGCCCATCCGGGAACCACTGCAATAACTATCTTAGGCATAAACCGAATTAAACGCTGAACTTCTAAAATGTTTAGTCGATGAACACCGTTGTCACCAACATAACCGCGTTCTCCCCTAGCCTTCTGATCCCCTCCGCTACAAAAGGAATAAATTCCATCCTTAGGAGAAGGCCCTTCACCCGTTAGCAGAACAACACCAATAGTTGGGTCTTCAGAAACTGTATAAAAGGCATCGTACAATTCAGAAGTCGTTTTTGGTCGGAATGCGTTTCTAACTTCTGGACGATTAAAGGCAATTCTAGCGATATTACCCATTCTTTTAAAGGTAATGTCTTCGTATTCTTTTACCGTTTCGAATTGTGACATAAGGCCTGTATATTTTAATTTTTATTGGTCTTCAAGGTAAGGTATTTACCTAGATTTTCAGTTGAATTAATCGTCGAATGACGCATCACTTGTTTTAGGATTTCTGAAGCGTTTGAATTTCTATCAATGGTTAAATGGGCAATCCAAGAATCATTTGAGAAACCAGAAAAATGATGAAGTAGTTCAGATTGTACCGACTGCTCTTTTTCTAAGATTTCACCGTTATTAAGGATGCTTTCTATGGTATTCAAATACTCCCTCTCACTATTTAAATGCATCAATAACGATCGTCTTTCTATATCGATTCCTTCACTTGCTATCGAAGAGCAAAGGCAGATCACCCCATTATTTATAGACTGAAGTACTTTACCTTTTAATCCAGCTCCAAATGGGGTTGGCGATAGTAAAAATTGATAATTAAGAAGAACGGTATCTAGGTCTTCTACCCACCCTAGAAAAGAAACCTGTTTTAATCTATTGGCCATATTTATCAATGATTTTGGGTAATAAGCACCAAAGATGAACAATGAACTTTCAGGCTGTATTTCTAGAATATTCGGCCACAACTCAATGATACGTTGCAAGGTTGCCGTATTACCCGGATGTTTGCCAGAACCGAAAAAAACAAAGCTCCAAGGTTTACGATTGATGTTAGTAGATATTTCTCTACGATGAATAATTAAGGGTGCGTAGATGAGTTTTGAGGCTATGCTTGGTAATAGCGCAGTTAATTTATTTATCTCTTCACGCGAAATGATTAAGACTTTATCAACGCGATAAAAACTGGCAATTTCTCGCTTAAAAGTGTCGGTAGTTTCCCATTCCT
>JAYPSS010000030.1:1589-11808 GCA_038133115.1 Flavobacteriaceae bacterium
ACGCGATAAAAACTGGCAATTTCTCGCTTAAAAGTGTCGGTAGTTTCCCATTCCTCTTCTTTACCTTTCGACCTTGAGAGTCGAAGACTGTGTAGATCTTCTGTGTTTAATATGGTGAAGCATCGGGGTAGATTCTTATAAACTCTCCATCCGAATTGCTCCTCTGAAATAAATCGATCGAAAAGAATCACCTCAGGCCGAAGATCCAAAAGTAGTTCATCAAATGAATTGCAATTCAAGGCGATTTTGTGAACCTTAATAGCGTATTCACTGAAAGAATCCCCTAATGAAGTCTTATCTACGGTACATCCTAAATGTACCTGGTATTCTGCATTTTTAAAGGATTGAATAAGGGCTAATAAATGCTGACCAGCAGCAGTGGTATTTGACTCTGGCCATAAGTGTGCAATTATTAGCAGTTTTGGTTTCACGAGGATAGTGTAGCGAATTGTCGAGCAATATTGGCTCTAAGTTTTCGAATATAGTCCTCTTCAAGCCATTCTTTATAATTCTTCGTATTGTTCATGATACAGTAAGTGTACTGCTGAACGCGATACTGTATATCCTCTTCAAGTAATTTCGCTAACTGACGTGCTTCTATAACTGTTTCACTATTTTCAACGCACATTTGAGTGTGCTGTTCGATACTTTCTTCTAATACTTGCTTACTTCTACCTCCTTCAGCAAAAACCTCTTTATAGCGCTCTTTAATATTAAAAGTAGGATCTAAAGTGTTCTTAAACCTTTCACGTATAGCATCGGGCATAATGTATTCAAAGTCTCTTTCGATCTCTTCATCACTTTTAATACTCTCTAAATAGAAATCAGGGAAATGAAAAATCTCTTGCCAATCAATCGGTTCGTCCCATGGTCCGAAACGCAAGGTGTTATTTCCTAAGTCGACTACCTTAAATGATGATTTTTCAGGTAATACCCTAGACCCTCTACCAATCATTTGAAAATAAAGCGTCAACGATCTTGTCGCCCTGTTAAGAATAACAGTCTCAACACTTGGTTCATCAAACCCTGTTGTAAGGATACTTACAGAGGTTAATATCGCGTCTGGAGTATGTTTAAACCAATCTAAAATCTCAGCCCGCTCTGTTGCCGAGCTTTTGTTATCTAAATGTCGGATGGGTAAATCCAATTTGCGAAATGCCTCATAAACGGAGTAAGAGGCAAAAATTCCATTATTGAAGATAAGAGTCTTTTTACCTTTAGAAAGCTCTATATAAGAATTTAATAGCTTTCCAATCATACTTTGATTGGTGTAGAAAGCATCACTGCTTTTTACGGTGTAGTCACCATTAGCTCCAAGTTTCAGACTTTGTAGACTTAAATCAAAACGATGAATTTCTGCTTTGGCTAAAAACCCTTTGTCTATCAATGATTTGATCGACTCCCCTATGATTAATTTTTTATAATAATCCTTCATAGGAAGCTTGATGTTCGAACTCAGAGGAGTAGCAGTTACACCAAGAACATATGCCTTCTCAAAGTATTTAAAGAGCTTTCTAAATGAATTGTAATGTGCCTCATCGATGATGACTAAACCAACGTTTTCTAAAACGATTTTCTCATCGTTTAGTCGGTTATTCAAGGTTTCCACCATAGCTACATAACAGGTATGGTCATCGGCCGCGGGAATTTCTTTAACGGAGGAGTTAATTACCTTGTTTTTAACCCCAAAATCAGCCAACATTCTAGAGGTTTGCGCACTAAGCTCTATACGGTGCGTAAGCACAACTACCTTCTTGCGATAGGTCTCAATATACCTACGCGCAATCTCACTGAAAATGACCGTTTTACCTCCACCTGTAGGTAGTTGATAGAGAATGTTCGCACCCTCATCTAAAGATTCAATGGAGTCAAAGATGCGTTTTAGATCATTCTGCTGGTAGTTATAAAGGTCTTTAGAACGTGGCAATGGAGATGTGATTTTGACTAAAGTGCAAAAATAGCCCAAATCACTTCCTTCTGCCAAATCTTAAGTTACAGAATCTTTGGTGATAACTTCTTGATAACCCCTATTTCGAGCTATTGTGGTGACTATAAATGATTTGTATCATAGATAATGTAAAAACGATCCCATGAGACAACTAAAAATCGCTAAGCAGGTAACGAACAGGGAATCTAAATCTCTTGATAAGTACCTTCAAGATATCAGTAAAATTGATTTGATCACAGCCGAAGAGGAGGTTGAATTAGCACAGAAAATTAAGAGAGGTGATCAAAGAGCATTGGAGAAATTGGTAAATGCGAATCTTCGATTTGTTGTTTCGGTGGCTAAACAATATCAAAATCAAGGCTTAACACTTCCGGATCTAATTAATGAAGGAAATTTCGGATTAGTTAAGGCAGCACAGCGTTTCGATGAAACTCGCGGATTTAAGTTCATCTCTTATGCAGTTTGGTGGATTCGACAAAGCATTCTTCAGGCGCTGGCTGAACAATCGAGAATAGTTCGCTTACCTCTCAATAAGATTGGTTCCATTAACAAAATCAATAAAACTTTTTCTTATTTAGAACAGGCTCATGAACGTCCTCCATCGGCTGAAGAAATAGCAGAAGAATTAGGTCTTTCGGTTTCAGAAGTGAAACAATCTTTGAAAAATACTGGAAAGCATATTTCAATGGACGCTCCATTTGCCGAAGGAGAAGATTCAAATTTATACGATGTAATTTCAGCTTCAGAGACTCCAATGCCTGATACAGAATTGGTTAAAGAATCTATAAGACAAGAAATAGGTCGAGTTTTAGAAACCCTGAGTGAACGAGAAGCCGATGTGGTAAAACTTTACTACGGTATCGGACAGAGTTCTACGATGACTCTGGATGAAATTGGAATTACTTTTGATTTAACTCGAGAGCGAGTGCGGCAGATCAGGGAGAAAGCCATTCGAAAACTCAGAAAATCAGCAAAAAGCGACCTTATTCAGTCTTTTATTGACTAATATTTTAATTATGTCTACTAGAAGTGAAAAATTGCTGCAGCAACGCCCAGATATACCCACCTCAAAAATCAATGATCAGATGGGTTCTGAAGAATATTTTCAAAATGCGATTCTGCGCCCCATCCTAAAACTTCAAAACGACCTCTTTATAAGTGTCTTCAAAAACTATATCAAAAAACACAAGAACGTCTTCTATGAGCTTAGTTTAGAGAAGAAACAACGTTACATTGAGCATGCTATCCAAAAGGATATTAAATTTCGAAACTCCCTAAAAGGAATGATTATTGGTATGTTTACTGTTGAGGAGTACGAAACCTATACGCTGAATTCTTCTGCCCTAAACAAACGAATGATGAATTTACTTATCGTTCGTTTGAAAGATCAATTATTACTTTTCGATCGAATTGATGCCGCTTAAACGATAGGCTCTCCATTGAGGTTGGTAGTTAAGGCAAGGGTCATAAAATCTAGAAAAGGTCGAGCAGAAACGAAGCTATCAACAACCTTTTTTGAAAAATCCTCACTCATGCACTCCTCGTTGGTAAAACTCTTTTTTAAAATGAATTGCTTGAACCTCAACCATTGAATAGCCTCATGTTCTTTGTCAAAACCTTTTGGACACGATTTTAGCTGCTCACCAAAGAGTTCTCCCCATTGATTCTTTAAATCCTTTTTAACAAGAAGATTAGAGAACTCTTCGTATTCTAATTCTAATTCTTTTCGAATTCTAAAAAGATCTTCCTTGTTGGGATTCCAAAAACCACATGCGATAAAATTATTGTTTGGCTCTAGGTGAATATAGTATCCGCCGCGTAACTGTTTACCCTCACGATGAATAGATGTTGATAAATGGGTCTTAAAGGGTAATTTATTTTTTGAGAATCTAACGTCTCTATAAACTCTGAAAATTTTATGATTTTCAAGTTGATCAGTTACCCCTAACCCTCTTTGTATATCGTCAAAAACAAGAGAGGAACTATTTTTTAACTGGTTGTAACGATCCTTGTTTTCAGCGAACCACTCTCTGTTATTATTGTTCTTTAACTCGTCTAAAAACGTATAAAGACTTTTAGGGATTTGATTCATAATCAAGAGAAATAGCTGCTGTATAAGTCATTAATGGTCGTTGTGTTCTCGAACCTTCCTTTAGATAGTTTTTGACTGGCTACCAATCCGAAAATCACTAATTCTTTAAAAAAGTATTTCAAATTCCCTTCGACTTCAGGCGCATATTTATTTAGAAGCTGTTCTAAAGGTTTGATTTGATCAAGACTCTGATGGTAGTAGGTGTCATCGGCATTATCGTGAAGTTCTAAAGCATCATTTTCATAAAACCAAGTATATAGATGATCATAAGGTGTTTCTACTCCTTTCTTTTCTAGCTTTTCGATTTTTGGAAAATAATCTTCAAAGATCTGCTTGATTGCATGTTCTATAAGATATTCTGCCACAAATACAGGACCTTCATTTTCTCCTTCGTACACTAATTCAACCTTTCCAGTTATTGCTGGTATTACAGCTAGTATATCAGAGACACGGATTGTACCCGCCTGCTCTCCATTTTCGATTAAACGCAACTCGGCATGACTCATCATATGTTCAAATGCAGAAATACTTAATCGAGCTGAAACTCCACTTTTAGCATCTACATATTCACTCTTTCTGGCTTGAAATCCAATCGATTCAATAATATCCCTCGCAGGCTCCGGAATAGAAATTTGGATTGTCGAATTCCATTTTACTTCTTGAGCGGTTATCGCCTTAGCGGTTTCCATGTCTTTAGGATAGTGAGTAACTATTTGAGACCCGATTCGATCTTTAAGGGGAGTAACGATACTTCCTCTATTGGTATAATCTTCAGGATTCGCAGTAAATATGAATGCTACATCTAACGGAAGTTGTAGTTTAAATCCGCGAATCTGCACCTCTCCCTCTTGTAGAATAGAAAATAACGAAACCTGAATTCTTGCCTGAAGATCTGGTAATTCATTAATTACAAATAGACATCGATTGGCCCTTGGAACCATACCATAATGGATAACCTCTGGGTCAGATAAGGCTAATTTCAGGTTAGCAGCCTTAATAGGGTCTATATCACCAATGAGATCTGCAACACTCACATCAGGGGTAGCCAATTTTTCAAAGAATCGCTCAGATCGATGTAGCCAATCTATTGGGGTCTGGTCACCTAATTCATCAATCCTATTTTTAGCAAAATCCGATATAGGCTGAAAAGGATCGTCATTAATTTCTGAACCGGATACAACAGGAATGTACTCATCAAGTAATTCAATCATTTGCCGAGCCATTCTTGTTTTTGCTTGACCACGTAATCCAAGAAAATTAATATTATGTTCTGCGAGAATTGCTTGTTTTAGCTGAGGAATTACACTGTGCTCGTATCCTTTAATCCCTTCAAAAAGTTCTTTCCCACTTCGGGTAAGACGAATGAGATTTTCTCTCATCTCTCTTTTTATACCTTTTGTTTGATAGTTGATCTCTTTTAAATCACCTAGTGTTTTTAGTTCGCTAACATTCATAATCTTCTTTTTCTATTTGTAGTATAATCCTCAAAAATCATTGAGCCTAAATCATCTAGACCCGTGTAAAATGCTTTGCCTCCATTTAATCTTGTAAACTCTTGTATAAAATGCATCAAGTAGGTGTCTTGAGCAATCATAAAAGTGGTTACAGGTATTTTACTTTTTGCCAGAAAACGCGCTCTTTGATAGCACTCCTCTACAATCATTTCATCTAAACCAACACTATTTTTATAATATGACCCGTCTTTCAGCCTAATGCAACTAGGCTTTCCATCCGTAATCATAAAAATTTGTTGATTGGTATTTTTCTTACGTTTTAACAACTGCAGTGCTAAATCTAATCCGGCCACAGTGTTGGTGTGATAAGGCCCTACTTTGAGATACGGGAGCTCGGCAATTGAAATAGGCCAAGCGTCGTTACCGAACACGATAATTTCAAGGCTATCTTTTGGAAAGCGTGTAGTAATCATCTCAGATAGCGCCATGGCTACTTTCTTCGCCGGTGTGATTCGATCTTCCCCGTATAGGATCATGCTATGACTGATGTCAATCATGAGAACGGTGCTCATTTGAGACTTATGTTCTGATTCGTAGACTTCTAGGTCATCTTGATATAAGGTGTAATTATCGATACCTGAACGAAGCATCGCATTCTTAAGCGACTGATTCATGTCAATCTGATCCACTGAATCTCCGTACCGGTAAGGTCTTGTCGATCCAGTTCGTTCTTCAGAGGCACCTGTAGATTTTGTATGATGATTTCCTTTTTGACCCTTTTTTAGTTTTCCAAAAATCTGATTTAGTGCTCTTTTTCGAAGTTCACGTTCCAGTTTGGCTGTTGCTTTTAGCTTTTTAGCAGTTTCTGAAGGAGTATTTCCATCTGTGGGATCATCTTCAAACTCTTGGCGCACCACTCCTTTTTCGAGTAAGTCGTCTATAAAGTCATCAATAGTGTAATCCTCAGTGGTGAGTTCATACTCTTTATCTAGTTCTCTTAACCAATCAATAGCTTCCTCTACATCACCAGAGGTATGAGTTACTAACTCCTGAAATATATCGTAAAGTCTCTGAAAAGGAGACTTTCCTTCTGGGGAGTTTAGGGTAATTCGATAACCTAAATCTAAATTCATAGCCCTATAAAGGTACAAATTTACCGGGCCTATTTTTCTCTTGATCTTAAGATTTCAAGTACGTCACTTAGCTTATAACCCTTAGCCTTCAAGAGAATTAAATAGTGAAATAAAAGATCTGCAGATTCGTTTAAAAACAATTCTTCATTGTCATCTTTAGCCTCAATCACTACTTCAACAGCTTCTTCACCAACCTTTTGTGCGATCTTATTAATACCCTTTGCAAAAAGAGAAGCTACGTAGCTTTTAGAGTCTCCACTATTTTTGCGCTGGTCAATGACCGACTCTAGATGTTTAATCCAATCGTAGCTTATTGTATTTACCTCATTAAAACAAGTATCGGCGCCTGTATGACATACAGGACCTAGTGGGTTAACCTGGATTAAAATACTATCTGAATCACAATCTAATTTGACTGAACATACCTGTAATTCATTTCCGCTTGTTTCCCCTTTTTTCCAGAGTCTTTGCTTTGATCTCGAATAGAACCAGACTAACTTTTCGTCTAGGGTTTTCTGAAACGATTCTTTATTCATGTAACCCTGCATCAAAACTTTTCCAGTGTGATCGTCTTGAATAATAGCGGGTAGTAATCCGTCTGCAGTTTTGGTAAAATCAGGTTCGTTATTCATCGTACAAGTATGTTTTTTGATCGTAAATAATCTTTTAAATCAGCAATTTCAATTTCAGAAAAATGAAAAACACTCGCTGCTAATGCGGCATCTACATTTGATTTCAGAAATACTTCTGAAAAGTGCTCTTTATTCCCTGCTCCACCTGATGCTATGATGGGAATGTTTACTCTAGAGGACAATTCGGCTAAGGCCTCCAAGGCGAAGCCAGCCTTGGTTCCATCATGATCCATTGAAGTGAACAAGAGCTCGCCTGCACCCCTATTAGTAACCTCTTCAGCCCATGAGAATAATTCAAGTGCCTCAGATTGTTTACCTCCGACGGTATGAACTCTCCAAGTACCATTAATGCATTTTGCATCAATAGCTACCACAAGACATTGAGAACCAAATTTATTCGCTATTTCTGAAACAAGCTCTGGGCGTTTAACAGCAGAACTATTAATAGCCACCTTATCTACACCCTTTTGAAGCAAACTACTCACCTTATCTGTTGAACGTATTCCCCCTCCCACAGTAAAGGGAATAGAGAGTGTTTTAGCAACTTCATAGATCAGCGGTTCAAATGCCCCTCTACCTTCCTCGGTTGCTGAAATATCTAGAAAGACCAACTCATCAGCTCCACGCTTGCTATAAGACGAAGCAAGGGCAACTGGGTCTCCGGCGTCTTTCAGATCTACAAAATTTACCCCTTTAACCGTTCTACCATCTTTGATATCTAAACAAGGTATGATTCGTTTACTAATCATTGAGTATGAAGTTTTCGAGTTCCTTAAGCGTAATTCGGTTTTCATAAATAGCCTTACCTAATATTGCACCCGAACACCCTATTTCTTTTAATTGTTCCAAATCTGACAAATCCTTGATACCGCCACTTGCAATAAGGTGTAGATTGTTTCCGAATTCACTGATTAAAGCACTATACAACTTTACAGAAGGCCCTGATAACATACCATCTACAGCTATATCTGTGCTAATTACGTGCTTTACGCCCTTATTAAGGTAATCTCCGATAAACGTATTGATCATAAGATTGGACTCTTCTAACCACCCCGAAATCGCAATTTTACGATCTTTCGCATCAGCACCAAGAATGATCTTTTCGTTACCATATACTTCTAACCAAGAAAGGAATTGTGACGGATTTTTAACCGCTATACTACCTCCCGTAATTTGTTTTGCTCCCGAATCAAAGGCAATCTTAAGATCCTCATCTGATTTTAAACCTCCTCCAAAGTCGATCGACAAATTCGTTTTTGAGGCAATTCTTTCGATCACCTTATAATTAATGATTCTGCCGGCTTTAACACCATCTAAGTCGACTAAATGAAGCTTCATTACTCCGTGTGCTTCAAAGGATTTTGCTATTTCTAGAGGGTCTTCGTGATAGACCTTCTTAGTTGCGTAATCACCTTGGGTAAGCCTCACACATTTACCTTCGATCAAATCAATGGCTGGTATAACTGAAAAACTCATGATAGTTTTAGAAAGTTGGTTAGTAATTGCTCTCCTGCTTTGCCGCTTCTTTCAGGATGAAATTGCACGCCTAAGAAGTTCTTATTCGCAAGTGCAGCGCTGTAAGAAATCTGATAATCGGCAAGTCCAATAGTTGCTTCACTAACCTGTGCGTAATACGAATGGACAAAATAAAATTGTTCATTATCGAGACTCTCGAACAAGGGGTGATTTATTGATTTTACCGGTGCCCAACCTACTGCAGGAACTTTGAGATTTACATCAAACTTCACAACACTAGTATCAAAGATTTGAAGGCCTTTTGTTAGTCCCTCCTCTGTTTGGTTACAAAGAAGTTGCATTCCTAGACAGATGCCTAAGACGGGTTGATTTAGGGTTTTTATTACATCAATTAAACCGGTTTCGACAAGATGTGATTTAGCAGCCTTTGCATGTCCTACTCCTGGAAAAATAACATGTGATGCACTCTGAATTTTAGATGAATCTGAAGTTACGATGCTTTGAATCCCAAGGCGTTCAAAAGCGAATTGTACACTCTGAACGTTTCCTGCGCCGTAATTGATGATTGCTACTTGCTTCATAAACTACCTTTTGTGCTTGGAAGAATCAAATGCTCGGTATCTCTATTCTTTGCCATTTTAATCGCTTTAGCAAAAGCTTTAAAAAGGCCTTCGATCTTATGGTGTTCATTAAAACCGCTCGCCTTAAGGTTTAAATTGGCTTTAGCACCATCGGCAAATGATTTGAAGAAGTGAAAGAACATTTCCGTAGGCATATCCCCTATCTTCTCTCTCTTAAATTTAGCATCCCACATCAACCAGGCTCTACCTCCAAAATCAATAGCTGCTTGGGCTAGTGCGTCATCCATAGGGAGACAATAACCGTATCTTTCTACTCCTAATTTATTACCGAGTGCTTTAGCAAAAGCCTCTCCTAGAGCGATTCCAGTGTCTTCTATGGAGTGGTGTTCATCGATGTGTAAATCCCCTTTGCACTTTACAAATAAATCAAGCTGTCCATGACGAGCAATCTGCTCTAACATATGATCGAAAAATCCTAGACCTGTACTGATTTCAGATTCGCCGGTTCCTTCCAGATTTAGTGTGATTTCAATATCAGTCTCTTTCGTTTTTCGCTGATGAGTAATGTTGCGGTCGAGTTTCTTCAAGAAATCGGTAATTGAGTTCCATTCGTTGCATTCTAAGGCAATAGAATGGTTCAGTTCTTGAAGAGATTCATTCAATTCATCCTTACCTAATTGACTAGCATTAAACAGTATTGATTTGATTCCTAGATTTTTTCCTAATTCTACATCGGTGTATCGATCACCAATGACAAAGCTATTTTCAAGATCAAAGCCTTGAGATATGAGATCCGTAAGCATTCCTGTTCTAGGTTTTCTATTCGGAGAATTTTCAGAAGGAAAACTAGAATCAATAGCTATTTTTTCGAAGCTAATTCCTTCAGACTCAAGGGTGCGAATC
>JAYPSS010000031.1:0-11591 GCA_038133115.1 Flavobacteriaceae bacterium
ATCTAGATCAAAATCGAATAAAACTAGATCCTACAGTGAATAACGACACCGTAACAATTAGCCTAAGGCCATCTTTGCAAAGGTCTTTCGAACGAATTCGTTCAATCTTGAAAAGATAAATTCTCAAACCATTTACTAATTCATTTAGTTAATGAGTGACCATCCTTCTTTAAAAAATTCAGTAGCTCTGCTCGGCGGTTTTGGTAAACATCGTGCAGAGTTACTTTCTAAAGAATTTGGTATTGAATCACTTTACGATTTACTGTTTCATTTTCCTATTAGGTATGTCGACAAGAGTCGATTTTATTCGATTTCAGAAATACAATCAGATCACTCTTATGTCCTTGTAAAAGGAGTGTTATTTGATCTGAGGACGGTTGGAGAAGGTCGAACAAAACGTCTTGTTGGTGAGCTTAAAGATGCTACTGGCAGTCTCGAATTAGTATGGTTCAAGCCACCACAATTTTTGTTAAAAACACTGCAAAACGGGCAGGTCTACCAAGTTTTTGGAAAGACCACTAGATTTGGCAATAACTTTTCTATTGCTCATCCTGAAATTTCAAAATTGGCTAATCCTATCGATGTAAAAGGACTTGGAATTGAGCCTATTTACTCTTCGACCGATAAACTTCAAAAAGCAGGATTAAGCCAACGTATCGTTAAAGAAGGAATAAAGAAAATAGTCACCGCCATCGACTTTAGTTTAGCAGAAAATCTTCCGAAATCTTTAATCGAAAAACTACAGCTTCCTCAAAAAAAAGAAGCGATTAGAAACGTTCATTTTCCTCAAAATTTGAAACAGGTAGATCTTGCACTAAATCGATTCAAATTTGAAGAGTTATTCTTTTTACAACTGCGCTTACTGTATAAGAATTTAGTGGGTCAAAAGAAAATTAAGGGGCGTATGTTCGATCATGTAGGTGATCTTTTTCTCGAATTCTATGAGAACCACCTCCCCTTTGATTTAACTAATGCACAAAAACGAGTAATCAAGGAGATTAGAAAGGATTTAGGTTCTGGGATTCAAATGAATCGACTCTTACAAGGAGATGTAGGGTCAGGTAAAACTATGGTTGCGCTTTTATCAAGCCTCATTGCTATTGGCAATCAATCCCAGGCTGCCATAATTGCACCAACCGAGATCTTAGCTCAACAGCATTATAACGACTTAGCATCTCTCTTAAGCCCAATTTCGGTGAATGTAGCATTGCTCACCGGGTCAACCTCAAAAAATGAAAGAAAAGTGATTTTCGATGAGCTATTATCAGGGAAGCTCCATCTGATTATTGGGACGCATGCGCTTTTAGAAGACACAGTAGTATTTAAAGACTTGGGGATTGCCATTATCGATGAACAGCATCGATTCGGTGTCGCACAGCGCTCGAAACTTTGGAAGAAAGCAGTGGTACCTCCACATATTTTGGTAATGACTGCAACTCCTATTCCTAGAACTTTGGCGATGAGTCATTATGGTGATCTCGATGTTTCTGTGATTGACGAGTTACCCCCAGGAAGAAAACCAATTCTTACCCAGCACCGTACCGATTCGGCTAGACTAAAAGTATTTCAGTTCATGAAATCTGAAATTGCTAAAGGCCGGCAGGTCTATGTCGTGTACCCACTTATTCAAGAGTCAGAGAAGCTAGATTATAAAGACCTCATGGATGGGTACGAAAGTATTCAGAGAGAGTTTCCTCCTCCACACTACCAGATTTCAATTGTTCACGGAGGAATGAATGCAGAAGCAAAGGCGTTCGAAATGGCTCGTTTCGAAAAAGGAGAAACCCAAATAATGGTAGCCACAACGGTTATCGAAGTGGGTGTAAATGTACCCAATGCCTCAGTAATGGTCATTGAAAGTGCTGAACGTTTTGGTCTTTCTCAACTACATCAACTTCGTGGAAGAGTCGGAAGAGGTGCTGAAAAGTCGTATTGTATATTGATGAGTGGTTCAAAAATATCCGAGGATGCCAGAACTCGATTAGAAGCAATGGTACGAACTCAAAATGGATTTGAGTTATCAGAAATCGATCTTCAATTAAGAGGCCCAGGAGATTTGATGGGAACGCAACAGAGCGGTACACTTCAATTAAAGGTAAGCGACATCGTTAAGGATGCCGATATACTCTATCGAGCTAGAGAAGCTGCGGAATGGATTTTAAGACAAGACCCCGAATTAGCACTTATTGAACATCAAAGGATACGAGCGACACTCAATCGACTCCTTAAAGGCAACCTTCTTTGGAGTTATATCAGTTAGTTAATCCTCTAAGGCTTATAGCTTCACTTAAATGAATTGTTCTGAGTCATGGTAGACTCAAAGAAAGTAGCGTTTAGTGCAACATCTATTCAGGAACTTCTATAGCCTCAAAGGTTTTCAAAGAGGTGTTTAAAAACGCTTTAAAATCAGCAACTGAGGTCATTTGAACCGGTGTGTTTAAGAGGTCATAGTTCGAACTGATAGGTACATAATAAGGTTGAGAAATTACCGTAAAATTCACCCCTTGAAAAAGCGAGTAATATTGACCTATAGTTTTCACTTCTTTAGTTCCTCCGTTAGACAAAAGATAGGTTCCGGCTCTATGATCGTTTAACTTTTCACGATCATCAACATACAGGCTAATGATCACAAATTTCTGGTCTAACAACTCATAAATTTCAGAATCTGACCAGACCTCGGATTCCATCTTTCGACAGTTAACACAAGAATATCCGGTAAAATCGAGCAAAATAGGTTTCCCTTCTGCCTTAGCCTTCTCAATTCCTGATTCTAAATCGTGAAAACAATTAAGCCCTAATGGACAACCCGTATCCGCTTCAAATTGCAGATTGTAATACGAAGGGGGGGCAAAGGCACTTAAAAAACCAAGATTGGAGACGGATGAAAATCCTGAAATGATCAGTACGAGCAGATAAATGCTTAAAATAGAAAACACTCCTCTTACTACCCCAACAGCTTTGTCTTGAATGAAGCGGATTAGATAATACGCAAGCAAACCTAACCACAGCAAGATCCACAGACCAAGCATATACTCAAGCTTGAAGATCCCCCACTTTCCTATTAGATCAGCATTGGATAAGAATTTAAACGCTAGGAAGGCCTCAACAACTCCAAGACCCACCTTTAATTCTTTCATCCATTCACCGGATTTAGGTAATCTTTTTAGTACCGACGGGAAATAAGCAGCAAGAGTAAAAGGAACCCCTAGTCCAAAGCCAAAGCCATTAAACACAAGAGTTAGGTTTACTCCAAGGTCAGATCCATAGCCAGAAAGTAAGGTACCTAAGGCAGCCCCTAAAATTGGACCCGTACATGAAAAAGAGACTAGCACTAAGGTTAAAGCCATAAATACAATGGCCAGTATACCTTTAGAACTATTTGCTTGTTCATCCACCTTTTGCATCCAAGATTGCGGTAATTGAATTTCTTTACCCGAGATAAATGAAAAGGCGAAACCAATAAGCACAATAAACAGTATTAGGTTTACCCAAAGATTAGAAGCTAATTCATTAAAAACTTGAGCATCTTTCGACCAACCCAAAAGAAAAGGAAATCCTAGTACGGTATATATAAATACAATCGCTAAACCATAAAAGAAGGCGTGGTTACGACTTTTAGCTGCACTAAAATAAGAGGTTGTTAGAGGAATTAATGGAAAGACACAAGGGGTTAATAAAGCAATTAGACCTCCTATAAATCCGATCCACCACGCAGAGAATCTGTTGCTCTTTGCTTGAACTATCGTAGTAGATAATCGATCTGCGTTTTTTAAAGGAACCCTAAGTTCATCTACCGATCTATTCACCTCATTAGTATCGGTTTGAGAGGGGATAACATCGCCAAGTTTAAATCGAAAGATCTCTGTAGCGGCGATGCATACGGTTTGACAAACTTGATAATACAAGGTGATAGTTACAACTGCACCCGAGTCTAAAAGCTTAATATCTTGATAAAAGGAAGCTTTTTGCTTAAATATTAATTCGGTAATCTCAAAAACTTCGTTATAACTAGGAATAGACTCAGACTCAATCACCTCTCCTATTCGCTCGAAATTTTTAGAGCTTTCGAATTCAAAAAAAGCCGGCTGACTCCCACCTTCTGGCGAATGTTGAGAAAAGATATACCATCCTTCCTTGATATTAGCCTCAAAGAATAATCGGTAGGTACCTTCCGCTGTGCGTTCTACTTTAGTATCCCAAATAACTATATCATCGGTATTGACAGCACCCAGTCCGATCCCTTGAATAAGGGTTAAAAAATAAAAAACAACTCTTAATAACATCTGATCAGCCAATTTAAAGGATCCTTATCTAACGGTTGGTAATCTGGATGCAGATAATGCCCCATAACAGTCACGGTCTCCTCACCATCCTTGATAACAGTAATTCTTTTTTTGTCTACGGGATTAATCCTAAGATCTCGTAGAAATCTCGAAACTTTCTTCGTTCCTCCCTTGGCTAACTTAATAGTGTCCTCTGAATTCCAAAGTCTCAGTTCTAGCGAATGTTTAACAGCTGATCCATTAATCAAAATTTCATTGTGATCTAAATCGCTTTCATTTCGACTCAAATTCTTTACAATCTCTAACTTGTTGTAAGCGTTGAGAAGACTCAAATTAGCGAGGATTAAATCACTGTCAAATTTGAATAATGTATAATCACCTAGGGTGATGAGCTTTCCATTCTCGGCATCAAAAAGGCGGATAAGCCCTGCTGTATCAACAACCCCATAAGGTGAAAATAATAGTTCTAAATAGGTCTTATTTGGTTGAAGTCTTTTCAGTTTAAGAATATCTAAAAACCAGACTTCATCTTCCTTCTGCTTTGCAATATCGTTCCATAAAAGATTACGGTAATCTTCTAATAATAGGTAGGAATCATTCAGAGAACCGATAGAATATCGTAACCGTTCACGGACATCTGGAAGATTTGCTTCTACAGCAGTGATCACCTGATTTCTCAGAATATTGCGTAAATAATCATTGGACTGATTAGATACATCTTCTCTCCATTTTAATCCACTTTCTTTAGCGTATAGCAACAAGTCTTTTTTACGAAACGAAATGAGTGGCCTGATAACTAAGCCTTGATTAGAGAGGCTCTTAAATTGCATTAAATGCATTCCTCTGAACCAATGAATCAATCCTGTTTCAATGGCATCATCTAAATGATGTGCGGTTGCAATATGACTCAGTTGATTCTCGCTAAGAAGAGATTGAAACCACTCGTATCGAATCGAACGAGCCTTTTCTTGAATTCCAGATCCTTTATCAATGGGAGCCTTTAAGTAATGAAAAGGAACGTTATACTGTGCTGCGCATTCTCGTGCAAACGCAGCGTCTAATTCACTGTCATCTCCTCTTAATTGGTAGTTGACATGTGCAATTTGAAATTCAATCTTCGCCGAGTAAAGTAAATGAGCCAGGACCCGACTATCGAGTCCTGAACTAAAGGCAAGTATGATTTTGGCTTGCTCAAGCCCAGCATTTTGTTCGAGAAATTGAGCAAGTAACTTCAAATATTAAGTATGTAAGGCTCTATTTTCGGTAGCGGCAAGTGCTGCTTCTTTAATAGCTTCTGAATAAGTCGGATGCGCATGTGACATCCTTGCAATATCCTCAGCAGAGGCTCTAAACTCCATGGCGGTTACTGCCTCTGAAATTAAATCGGCACATCTAGCACCAATCATGTGTACACCTAACACTTCGTCTGTAGATGCATCCGCCAATATTTTAACGAATCCATCAATATCTCCACTTGCTCTTGAACGGCCTAGTGCGCGCATCGGAAAACTTCCCGATTTGTAAGCTATACCTTCTGCTTTTAACTGCTCTTCGGTACGTCCTACCGCTGCTACTTCTGGCCAAGTATACACGACGCCTGGAATTAGGTTGTAGTTGATGTGTGGCTTTTGTCCAGCAATTACTTCTGCAGCAAAAACACCCTCCTCCTCGGCCTTATGAGCTAACATAGCTCCAGCCACAACATCTCCAATCGCGTAAATATGAGACTCTTTCGTTTGTAACTGTTCGTTCGTGATTACTCTACCTCTTTGATCGGTCTCTATCTGAGTATTTTCTAATCCTAACCCTTCCGTATTTGGAACACGACCAACAGACACAAGCGCGTAATCACCTTCGAAAACAACTTCTTGATCTTTCTTATCTGTCGCCTTAACGATCACCTGATCACCTTCTCTAGAGACGCTTGAAACTTTGTGTGATACAAAGAATTTAACGCCTTGCTTTTTCATAACCTTAGTCAGTTCCTTAGAAAGAGCAGCGTCCATGGTAGGAATGATCCGATCAGCGTATTCAACAACACTAACCTCGGCTCCTAATCTACGATATACTTGACCAAGTTCGAGACCAATTACACCACCTCCAATAACCAGAAGATGTTTTGGAACCTCTGAAAGGGATAAAGCTTCTGTTGAGGTAATAATACGATCCTTATCGAGTTCAATGAAAGGCAAATTACCGGGCTTAGAACCTGTCGCGATAATAAACTTAGATGCGGTAACTTCAATCGTTCCCTCATCTCCAGAAACCTGAAGTGTTTTTGAATCTTTAAAACTCCCCAAACCTCTGATCACTTCGATTTGATTTTTATCCATCAGATACTCAATTCCTTTGACGGTTTGATCAACTACGGATTGTTTTCGCTCAATCATCTTTGGGAAATCAAAGCTCACACCACCTGAAATTTGTATACCGTGATTTTCAAATTCGTGAACAGCCTCTTCATATCTGTGTGAAGAATCTAGTAGTGCTTTAGACGGGATACATCCGACATTTAAGCAAGTACCACCCAAGGTATTGTCCTTCTCAACAATAGCGGTTTTTAAACCTAATTGAGCTGCACGAATGGCAGAAACATACCCACCAGGACCTGAACCAATAACTACTAAATCAAACGTTTTCATTCTATTTTATTCAAAATTTTAACCCTGCAAAATTACCTAAAATTGGATAGATTTTGGACATTACTTAGTTAATGTTGTAATATCGTAAGAACTTATAAATTCTCTGAATGAAGTCTACCCAACCTATCAGCCTAACCTTAGCCTTAACTCCTTTATTATTGTTGGTTATCCTATTGGGAATCAACGTGTTTTACTTCGGAGATGCAAGCTTAGACGGTTCAAATCAATTTATTTTACTCATTGGAGGTTTTCTAGCAGCGCTTGTTGGGTTTTACCAGAAGGTATCCTATGAGGATATGATGGAGGCGGTCTCCAACAATTTAAAATCGACTTCAGGGTCATTACTCATACTGCTTATGGTAGGGGCTCTGTCAGGTTCTTGGTTAATCAGCGGAATCATCCCGAGCATGATTTTTTATGGGATAAAAATTCTTAATCCGACGGTCTTTTTAGCAGCTAGTGTGGTGATCTGTGCCTTAATATCGGTGGCTACAGGCAGCTCTTGGACTACTTCTGCAACGGTAGGGATCGCACTAATCGGTGTAGGTAATGCAATGGGAGTTCCTGTAGGTATGACCGCAGGGGCAATTATTTCGGGCGCTTATTTTGGAGATAAAATGTCTCCTTTAAGTGACACTACCAATTTAGCTCCTGTAATGGCAGGTGGAGAACTATTCAGTCATATCCGTTATATGACCTACACAACGATACCATCAATAGTAATTACACTGATTGTTTTTATCGCTTTAAGTTTGGGGCTTGAGGTTAATGGTGCCGTTGAAACCGCGTCACTCAATGCAGCGATTCAAGAACGCTTCTTTATCAGTCCGATTCTTTTTATTGTTCCTATTGTGGTCGTGCTTATGATTGTTAAAAAAACTCCACCCCTTATCGCTCTCTTAGCGGGTACTCTATTAGGAGGTGTTGTTGCCCTCATTTTTCAACCTAGCCTTGTCGCCTCAATCACCGGAGCAAACTTACTAAACTTCGAAAATGGTTATAAGGGAATGCTAACCGCTTTTACCAGTGACGTTTCTATCAGTACGAGTAATGAAGCCCTTAATGATTTGTTTAATTCTGGCGGAATGGCTGGTATGCTAGGTACCATTTGGCTCATTGTTTGTGCGATGGTATTTGGAGGCGTTATGGAAGCGATAGGCGCGCTGAATCGAATCACTCAATCCTTACTTTCATTAGCACAATCTACTTTTGGGTTATTTGCCTCTACGGTGACCAGTTGTCTAGCTATCAATCTAACCGCATCAGATCAATACTTAGCGATTGTGGTTCCTGGAAAAATGTTTTCCAAGGCCTATAAAGATCGTGGTTTGGCTCCTGAAAATTTAAGTAGAACGCTCGAGGACTCGGGTACGGTAACCTCAGCACTAATCCCATGGAATACTTGTGGAGCCTACCACAGTTCAGTTCTTGGCGTTCCCGTGTTCGAATACTTTATCTTTGCTGTATTTAATTATATCAGCCCATTTGTCACACTGACCTTTGCGGCCTTAAACATCAAGATCAAACAGTTAAGAGCATAATATGGGGAGTAAAACTATCGACAAGAATAAAGTAAAGTACCGTATTTTTTTCGGGGCATTTCTTTTTTTCTTTGGAATCCTTGCTGCTATCGCCTGTCTTAGTTTTTTTTCTAATTGGCAAACGGATGTCAGCCTGATCGGGTCGTATAGTGATCTAACGGATATTCCAAAAACTCTTTTTAATCGTTTAGGTATAGCCATTGGTTATGCACTTGTATACAAAACCTTTGGTCTATCCTCGGTTATTCTACCGTTATCGATAGCCGTTATTGGTTTTTACTTATTCTTCAATCTAGCCCCTCGCCCATTACTAAAGTATTTAAGTCGTGCTTGGTATTGGATGATTTGGACTTCAATCGCGTTCAATTTTATAGCGAGTGAAGAGAGCTTACTCACTGGTATTTCTGGATTCGAAACCTTTGAATGGCTTAGTTTTCATATCGGGGAGATTGGCATTTTCTTCTTGTTGCTTTTCGGATTAGTAACTGGCCTTGTACTACAATTAAGCTTCTATCCTAGCTTACCCAAAGGCATTCAACTTCCGAGCTTCAAATTTCCAAAACGAGAAAAATCAAAACCAAAGAAAAAATCAGAACCTGAAAAGGTTAAGCCCATTAAGGAGGAAGAGTCTACCCTTGCCCCGCCTATTTTTCAGGAGAGTTCTACGGCCTTTTCCCTTGAAGATCCGTTAGAAGAAGCTATTGAAAACAAGGACCTACAAGAAGAAATAATCAAAGAGGAAGTTCTAGACGTAATTCCAAAGGAAAAGAATTCAGAAGCTGAAGAGGTAGCCTTTGAGGTCGTTGAAACTCCGAAAAGTTATGACGATGAGATTGCCGATAAAGCAAAGAAATTAGTGGATGACTTTGGCGAGTTTGATCCAACGCTTGAGCTTTCGCAATATAAAGCACCTCATCTTGATTTGTTAGAAGACCACGGCTCAAGCAATCAGCAGATTTCTGTAGATAAAGAAGAACTAGCAGCGAATAAAGATCGTATCGTCGAGACCCTTAGTAATTACAATATAGCTATTGAACGAATTACGGCAACTGTAGGACCAACGGTTACTTTATATGAAATTGTTCCTCAAGCAGGTATTCGTATTTCAAAGATTAAAAATCTAGAGGATGATATTGCACTTTCGCTTTCTGCCTTAGGTATTCGAATCATTGCTCCAATACCCGGGAAGGGAACCATAGGTATTGAAGTACCGAATAAAAATCCTAGTGTGGTTAGTATGCGATCGGTTATCGGGTCAAAGAAATTTAGTTCGACTAACTTTGATTTACCTATTGCATTTGGTAAGACCATTTCGAATGAGACCTTTGTTGTGGATCTAGCAAAAATGCCGCATATGCTAATGGCAGGTGCCACTGGTCAAGGGAAATCAGTCGGATTAAACGCGGTTATTACTTCGCTTCTCTATAAAAAGCATCCGGCAGAACTGAAATTTGTACTTGTTGATCCTAAAAAGGTAGAGCTTACCCTTTATAATAAGATTGAGCGACACTTTTTAGCAAAATTACCCGGAAGTGAGGAGGCGATTATTACCGATACTAAAAAGGTGATTAATACCTTGAATTCACTTTGCATTGAAATGGATGATCGTTACGATCTCCTTAAAAATGCGATGGTACGTAACATCAAAGAGTACAATGCCAAGTTTGTTAAACGCAAATTAAACCCCAACGACGGCCACCGTTACCTCCCCTATATCGTTTTAGTCATCGATGAGTTTGCAGACCTTATTATGACCGCTGGAAAAGAGGTAGAAACCCCAATCGCTCGACTCGCCCAGCTAGCGAGAGCCATCGGAATTCACCTAATCATAGCTACACAGCGTCCTTCGGTAAATGTAATAACAGGTATCATAAAAGCTAACTTCCCGGCACGATTAGCATTTCGTGTAACTTCAAAAATTGATTCGCGAACGATTTTAGACGGGTCAGGAGCAGATCAGCTTATTGGTCGTGGCGACATGCTATATACTCAAGGAAGTGAAATGGTTCGACTCCAATGTGCCTTTGTTGATACCCCCGAGGTAGAAGAAATCACTTCTTACATTGGCAGTCAAAGAGCCTATGCAAGCGCTCACCTACTTCCCGAATACGATGATGATTCTTCAGAAAGTTCTTTAGTGGATGATATCTCTGAGCGAGATGCACTCTTCAAAGAAGCTGCTGAAATCGTTGTACAATCACAACAAGGTTCGACTTCACTCATTCAAAGAAAAATGAAGATTGGTTACAATCGAGCAGGAAGAATCATAGACCAACTTGAAGCAGCGGGAATTGTTGGGCCTTTTGAAGGTTCAAAAGCCCGTCAAGTACTTTTCAAAGACACTTTAAGTCTTCAGCAATTTTTTGATAATGAAAATCAAAACACCTAAATGAAAACAGCCTTTCAGATTATTACTCTCACGCTACTCATTTGTAGTGGTGTCTTAAACGCCCAAAATAGCGGTGAAAAATACCTAGACCGCGTTTACAAGCGCGTTTCTGAAGCTCCTGCTGTTCAAATTAATTTCACTTATCGCCTTCAAAATAAGGAAGCCGAGGTTAATCAAACTACTGAGGGAACACTTTATTTATCCGGTATTCAATACCATCTTACACTTTTTGGAACCACTCAATTATTTGATGGTGAAAAAACGTATACCATTATTCCAGATAACGAAGAGGTGATGATAAGCACCTATAGTCCTAACAACGAAGGAGGACTAGACCCTGCAAGTCTCTTTAGTTTTTACAAGGATGGATATCGAATTGAGTTAAAGGAGGTAACCTCTGAAAATCAAGCCTTTATTCAATTATTCCCCATTGATAGTTCCTCTGAGATTTCTGAAATTATTGCTCAAGTAGACTTAAATACCGACCAGCTCATAAGCTTATCACAGATCGGTCTGAACGAAACGCAAACGATACTACTCGTAGAATCTTACGAAGAACTTAGTGCGAAAATGCCCTCAAAAACTAGTTTTGACAGAGCCTATTACGAAGGCTTAGGCTTCTACTTCATCGAAGATTAATCCTCAGCATGCGAATACTCGATAGTTATTTACTTAAGCGCTTTGCTTCTACCTTCTTTAGTGCCTTCGCTATCGTTCTTTTCATTTTTATTTTTCA
>JAYPSS010000032.1:0-11513 GCA_038133115.1 Flavobacteriaceae bacterium
AAGTTCTGACCCCTTACTAATCAAAAATTCAGTAATTCTTCTACTCCGTTCTAATAGGGCTTCGATTGATTTTGAGCCATAGGGAGCATGAAGACTATCTGCCACATAGTGGTAGTCCACAGAATCTGACATCTCTTTTACGATAGAGGAGAGAATCGTTAATCCGCCAACACCAGAGTCAAATATGCCGATCGTTTTTACCATAAAAAAACCGCCCATTTGGGCGGTTAAAAGTTACTACTTCTAATTGGTAATCAAATTAGAATCCTAACTCCTTCTTAACAGAAGGTAATAAGTCTGTACCATTAGCAACCAGAAGGCTAAGCCCTGGGCTTGAATCGATTACATAATCGAATCCTTGGTCTTTAGCTACCTTATCAATAGCAGCCTTTGCTTTCTCAGAAATAGGAGCAAATAATTCTTGTTGCTTACGCTGTAATTCTTGCATAGCTGCTTGCTCTGCTGCTGCGATGTTGCGTTCAGCATTCTGTAACTCATCAGCTCTAGCCTTGTTTTCTTCAGCAGTCTTGCTCGCTGCCTCATTTTGATAAGCAACTAGTTTTTTCTGAAGTTCAGCTATAGAAGACTCGATGTCAGCACGGTAAGTATTTTCTAATTTTTTAAGCTCATCTTGAGCGGCCTTCATGTCTGGCATATCGCTAAGTAGTTGCTGAACATTGATATGAGCAACTTTAGATTGAGCAAAAGTAGAGGTTGTAACAGCAAAGAATGCCATTACAATAAGAATGAATTGTTTCATGGAATAGTTGATTTTCAATTAATTGTGTCTTTACGTTTTTCTTCTATTTGTTTTTGACGCTCTGCACGAGCTTTAAGCACCGCTTCGCGTTTGCTAATATAGGCCTTTCTTCGCTCCTCACGTTCTTTTTCTAATCGTGATAGTGCAGCTTTTTTCTCTTCTTCTTTAGTCTGTTGTGCCTTGTTGAGGTCTTCAGTAATCGTTTGACGCTTCTCTTCGATCTCACTAATCATTTCTTGAGCTTCAGATTCTTCAGGTATACCAATCACTCGAACCTTAGAATCAGCCTCTAATTTTCGGATAACTAAATCACTTATATCAAATTGATTATCAAAGTAAAGCATGACAAGATCGGTTGACTTATCGAAAATCATGTCGAAGTTTCTCGCTTCAGCAATCTCTTGAACTGCCGCATAGATCAAATCCTGAATAGGCCTTACTATGGTCACCTCGGTGGCTATCAAATCTCCTTCAGGACCAAATCGATCTAATTCATATTGAAGTAAAGCCTTACTCAATTGACTTATTTCTATTTCTCGCTGTTCGATGATGGACAAGGGTAAAAAATCTCTCTGAGCGCTTAACTCATCTTGTTTAGCTTTTAGCACTGTTCTTCGGCGCTCTATCTCCGTATTCCAAGCTTCAATTTTAGCCGATAACTCTGCTCGCATTTCTGCATAAGAAGCTACTTTGGACAAAATATAATCGGTATCGATAAATCCAACACGAGTAGCACGTTGACCCCAACTGACTTGAGTCGAAAGGACAAACAATACTACCGTTAGAAATTGTCGTGTTTTCATTAGAATTGCTGACCGATAATAAAGTGTGTTTGCCATCCACTTGGACCAAAAGCTCCAGGCGTGTTGTCGCTATCGAATCCGTATCCGAAGTCGATACCTAGCAATCCGAATGCAGGCATGAAGATTCTCACACCAAATCCTGCAGAACGTTTCATATTAAAAGGATCATAAGTGTTAAAACCGTTGAAAGCATTACCCGCCTCTAAAAAGGCTAACGTAAATACCGAAGCCGTAGGTTTAAGGGTTAACGGATAACGAAGCTCCAACGAAAATTTATTATAGATCGCACCACCGTCTTGTTCTTGTCTACCAGTGATCGGATTTAGAGTATATGGCGTGATCGAGCTATTTTCATACCCTCTTAACTGTATATTTTCACGACCGTCTAGGGTAAAGTTTCCTAAACCGTCACCACCCACATAAAATCGCTCAAAAGGAACGATGCTTATATCGTTATTATAAGCACCTAAGAATCCGAACTCTGCATTGGTTCGAAGGACTAACTTATCAACGATTCTGGTATACCAATCCCCTTTAAATTTGACCTTGTAGAACTCTAATAGCTTAAATCGCTCCTCTTCTAAAGCCTCTAAATCTCTACTTAATTCAGCCGAATTTACCCCATTGACACCTTCAGCCAATAACTCTTCGGTTACTGAATTAATTTCAGCTCGAAGACTCGCATAATCTTTTTTTGAGAAAGCAGAGAAGGGCGGAGTCACACGTATAGACATTTCAAAATTTGAACCTGTAAGTGGAAAAATTCGACTAGGTCCTTGTGAGCTTCTAGACAGACCAAAACTGTAAGAGAATGAATTGGAGGATCCATTTCCAAAGTTGAAAAGTCCGTTGTTATAATTCTGAAAGTTATAATTCTGAAAGCTTAGCGCATGTGAAAGCACGAAGAAATCGTCAGGCCATTGAACCCGTTTAGACAAGCCTGCAGAAATACCGGCAATACCAAACCCTCTTGATTTATCTACATCGAAACGTCCATTTCTAAATTGAGCAGCAAATTGTTGCGTTTTTTGGAGCGACATGTTAAAGCGAACTGGCTTTTTACCGCCTAACCAAGGCTCAGCAAAGTTTAAGCTGTACACTCTAAAGGTTCGGCTCGCCTGCAATCTAAGTGCGAATGTCTGACCATCTCCCATTGGCACAGGTGTATAGGCCTCTTTATTAAAGAGATTACGCATTGAGAAGTTGTTGAACGAAAGCCCAAGTGTTCCAATGAATCCACCTCCACCAACACCACCTTGCAGTTCTATTTGAGAAGAACCTGCCTCAACAAGATCATACTTTAAGTCAACCGTACCAGAATTGGGATCGGGATTGACCACATCTGGAGAGATTTGTTCGGGATCAAAAAACCCTAACTGACCTAATTCTCGAATGGTTCTTATGATATTGTCTTTACTGTACTGTTGACCAGGTTTTGTTCTAATTTCACGATAGATCACATGGTCGTTGGTCTTGTCGTTTCCAAAAACATCTACGTGATTGATAAAGGTTTCCTTTCCTTCAATAATTCGAATTTCAAAATCAATCGTATCACGTTGAGCAGATACTTCGACCGGATTGATACTTGAAAATAGATATCCGTTGTTTTGATAGAGATTGGTTAAATCTTCTGCATCAGGTTTTGAATTGTCGGCGATACGTTTTTTGAGCTGAACACCGTTGTAGGTATCCCCCTTTTTTATCCCAAGAACAGAAGCTAGGCTTTTGTCGTCATAAACCGTATTACCTACAAAGTCGATATCTCCGAAATAGTATTTATTTCCCTCGACAAGCTCTATTTGTAGCCCAATAGTTTCGTCATCAATAGTGTAGGTAGAGTCACTAACAACTCTGGCGTCTCTGTAACCTCTTTCTGCGTAAGCATCACGAAGTTTGATTAGATCTTCTTCGAAATTATCCTCAATGTATTTCGACTTCTTCCAAAAGCGATAAATCTTCTTTTTCTTGGTATTCTTGAGTGCCTTCTCAAGTACTGAAGTGTTCAGTTTTTCAGCACCTTTAAAAGAGATTTCACCAATCTTTACCTTTTTACCCTTCTTCAAGTTGACAATTAAATCTTGGGTATTTACACCTGAGGTATCGGCAGCAGCAGCAATAAAGGCCTTGGCATTGAGATACCCTTTTTCTTTGTATTTATTTTCAAGAAAATTGATGGTATTAGCAATAAGGCTTTCTGTGATTTTCTTTCCCTTTTTAAGGTCGGTATCCTCAATAATACTTTCTGTTTTCCCCTTTTTAATCCCATAGAAAGTAACCTCATCAAGAGTAGGACGCTCCTTAATGTTTAGCTCTAGAAAGATAGAATCGTTTCGAACATCCGTATAATAAAGCGCTACATCGCTAAATAGTTCTAGATTCCAAAGTTTTTTGATACTCGCAGATACTTCTTCGCTAGGGAGGGTGATGAATTGTCCTTCTCTGAAACCAGCAAAGGTTTTAACGGTTTGCTCGTTGTAGCTCTGAAGGCCAGTGACCTCAACCTTACCAATGATATACGTTTTTTTTGTTGGGGTAGAATTTGCTTCTTGGGCGTTTACCCAACCTCCCATTGCCAATAACAAGACAATAACCAGTAGTAACCGATTATTTTGTAGCTTTTTCAAGCTGCTCACTAGTCTTTCCAAATCTTCGTTCTCTTTGTTTATAATCAACTAAGGCCTTCTCCAAATGGGCTTCGGTGAAATCTGGCCAATGGGTTTCGGTAAAATACAATTCAGCATAAGCCATTTGCCACAAGAGGAAATTGCTTATGCGTTTTTCTCCACTAGTTCTGATCAATAAGTCGACCGGTGGACAATCTGCGGTGTAAAGATGCTCATTTAACATTGACTCATCGACATCTTCAGGTCGAATTAAGCCATTTTTAACTTTTTCAGCGATCTCGCGGGTAGCAGCAGTGATCTCTTCACGGCCACCATAACTTAGTGCTAGTGTTAAAGTCATCCCTGTATTTGATGCCGTCTGTGCAACTACACTCAAAAGTGCCTCAGCAATGGAAGCGGGTAATCGATCTAGATTACCAATGGTGAGTAAGCGAATATTGTTCTCCTGCATCGTGGCCAATTCAGACTTCAATGCTTTAAGAAGAATACGCATGAGGATATCAACCTCCTGTTTTGGTCTTAACCAATTCTCTGTTGAGAAGGCGTATAAGGTTAAAAAATCAATACCTCGTTTAGCACAGGCTTCTACGATAACTCGAACCGATTTAAAACCAGATTCATGCCCAAACGCCCTCGGCATTCCTTTCGCTTTTGCCCAACGACCGTTACCATCCATGATGATAGCAAGGTGTTTCGGGCCTAAGTCCTCGGTTTTATTCTCAATCATTTTAATTGGGTAGGCTAAAATTTGGGGCCAAAGGTATAGGTTATTGTTAAATTAGGAAACAGATGCCAGTCGTTCCCCGAGCGATCGTAATAAGTAGCTAAGCTAGTGGCTGGTTCTGGAAGTCGATCGTAATCATCCGAGAATAGGTATCCGGCAGAAATTTCAGCCGAAACAACTAGCATTGGGAAGGCTCTAAATTTAGCGCCAAATCCTCCCATTGCCCCTAATCGTGCCTTCGAAATAAGATCCCAGTTTCGTGTAGGTTTAAAATCTCCAAACTGATAGGTTCCTCCTAACATAGCGTAGGTAGTAAATTGTCTCCGCCCGTCGTAAACATTAAAGTCGCTAAAATGATATTCAAGTCCAAGAGCGACACGTGTTGACTTATAAACCTCCCAAACCGGAGTATCAGAAACCTGATCAGTGTAGTTATAGGTGGGTGCGAAGCTTGCCCGAATCGCCAATCGATAGGGTAAATTATACCTACCCACTAAAGCTACCGATGTTTTCGGATTATAATTATCTATAGGTGTATCACCCACAGCAATCACTCCATGCAGCGAAGTTCCAATTTCAAGGGCTCTTAAATCTTGAGCCTGTAGGGTAGTGAAAACTAGGCTGAAAACAGCAATTAGGGCAATCCTTAATCTCCGAGTCATAATCAATTTCTTTTATCCTCTCCCCAAAGGAGCTTTTCTCTAAGTGTTTGAAAAAAATGATCCTCTTCAAAAACGACCAATTTTAGTACAAATGGGGCTTTTCGAATACACAGTTCTTGTCCATTATCCACGGTACTAATTCTGGAGTCTAAAGAAACCAAGTGTTGGGGTTCCCGTGAATCCACCTTCAATCGAATTTCAGTACGATCTTCAATAATTAGAGGCCTCGCATTTAAATGATGTGGTGCTACCGGAGTAACAACTAACGATGATGAATGTGGCGAAACTACCGGTCCGCCGCAACTAAGCGAATAACCAGTAGATCCCGTAGGGGTAGCAATTAACAAACCATCAGCCCAGTAAGTAGTCAGATAGACTCCATCAAGCCAGGTTTCAATAGTGATCATACTTGTTGTATCCTTTCGGCTTACCGCAACCTCATTTAAGGCATAATCTATTTTTCCAAAAGCACCGCTTTCTCCCTTTAGCTGAGCTTGCAATAAACTGCGTTTCTCTACTCGGTAATTACCAGATGAAAATCGCTCCAAGGCTTCAACCACATTTTCGCGCTGAAGTGTCGCTAAGAATCCTAGTCTTCCTAAATTCACGCCGATAAGAGGGAGTTCAGAGTCTCCAATAAAGGTAGCGGCACGAAGCATGGTACCATCCCCACCGATGCTCAGCATTAAATCTGCGTTCATCTTCTTCAGTTCAGCGGCTGAAGTAAAAACCGTGAAATGTGTATCAGGGAGATGAGGAGCAAGTGAACTTGCAAATTCTGCCTCAACACTTAAGATGTAGCCGATTTGCTCCAATTCTAAAATTAAATCGGCTAAAAAAACCAAATCAGTCTCGCTAAGTTGCAAGCTATACAAGGCAATTTTCACCCGCTCATTACTCATAAATCTAGATAATTGGTTAGGTAATCAGATCGCTCTTTTAACTGCTCAAAATACAAATCGTTTACCGGAGCGTAATCGATATGATAATCGTAACGTCTTAGTTCGCTAAGTATCTGGGTGAAATTTTCAGAAGTAACTTTTACTGCAACCTCTTTGACTAGTTCGTTTGAAGTAGTCATAAGAAGACCTCCTACCCCACCTTGATTCATTTCAATAAGTTGAACGATAGTACTTACCGAAAAGTTCGAGGGATTACTGCTGATAATCAATACCTCGCCCGCCTCTTGAACGAACGTGCTTTGGCCAAACATTGCTTCGATATCTTCAAGTAAATAATATCCTTTATGCAGTCCTAAATGGTCTAGGACAGGAATTAAATCCGCGCCAGATTTCAATAATTGATCAAAAACACTCACCCAATGAGCGGTCTCACCGACCCAAAAAGACTGAAGTTCGTCGATTAAAGAATAGAGTGATTCATCATTCTCAAGAGGGTATAGGGCATATGAAGATAAGTTACCCAAAAAGCGCTGGTCATCATAAATGGCTACATGAGAGAACCGGCCATCCTCAAAAAATTCTTTGACCTCCTCGACTCGATCATCGATACGAAAGACAGGAATCCTTTGATTCAATAGTTCCTGAAATGCTACCTGAGAGAAATTCATATTGCAAATTACGGATATTTGAGACATTCAAAGGGGTCTTAATTGTCTATTTTTGTAGCCTAAATAGAATTACTCATGCCTGCAAAACTCAGTGTAAACATCAATAAATGGGCTACAATTCGGAATGCTCGGGGTCATAATAATCCAGATCTGATTAAAACGGCTACCGATATTCAGAATTTTGGCGGTCAAGGAATCACTATTCATCCGAGACCAGATGAAAGACATATTCGGTATGAAGATGCTCGACTACTACGTCCCGTGGTGCACACTGAATTTAATATAGAAGGCAACCCTATTCAATCCTTTATAGATTTGGTTCTTGAAGTCAAACCTGAACAGGTAACCTTGGTCCCCGATGCGCCTGACGCAATTACCTCTGACTCTGGTTGGGACTGTAAAAAGCATTCAGAATTTCTTACTGAGGTGATCACTACCTTCAAGAAAGAGGGCATACGAACCTCTATATTTCTAGATGCTAATCCTGAAATGGTGGAAGCGGCTGCAAAAACAGGAACCGATCGAATCGAATTGTATACAGAACCCTATGCATCGGCTTACCCATCGAACCCCACTAAAGCTATTGAAGATTTCATTGCTACTGCGAAAAGGGCCGAAGAATCAGGATTAGGAGTAAATGCCGGACATGATTTATCCCTAGAGAACATCGCTTTTTTTGCCAAATCGATTCCCAATCTATTAGAAGTTTCTATTGGGCACGCGCTAATTTGCGAGGCCATTTACTTTGGATTAGATAATGTGGTTAATCAATATCTTCACCGATTACAAAACCCTTAATTGGTATGCTACATTCGAATATCCTTGGTCAAGGAAAACCACTTTTGATCTTACATGGGTTTCTAGGTAGCGGAGACAATTGGAAAACCTTTGCCAAAAAGTGGGCTGAAAGAGGACGTTCAGTACATTTGTTAGATGCCCGAAATCACGGAAAGAGCTTTCACAGCGACGAGTTTAGCTATGAAATCATGAGCCAGGATGTTATCGATTACGCCAATGATCAAGGGATTGAAAAATTCGACCTTCTCGGTCACTCAATGGGCGGAAAGACAGCACAGTTCGTGGCACAACAATTTCCAGAGCGAGTTGATCGGCTCATTGTGGTTGACATTGCCTCTAAAGCTTATCCGCCACATCACTCTGAAATCTTGGAAGTACTGAACGAGGTCGATGAACAACAATTTCAAAGTCGAAAAGAGGCTGAAGAATTTCTCACTCCTTTATTTCCAGAAATCGGTTTAAGGCAATTTCTATTGAAAAATTTAGAACGAACCGAGGAGGGGGTGCTATCGGTAAAATGCAACCTCAGCCTCTTTCGATCACATCCTGATCGAATTGGAAAAGCACTTCCAGAAGAACCGAGAATACACACCCCTACCCTCTTCATACGAGGGCTTGAGTCGAGCTACATAGAAGACGAAGACGTGATCACCCTACAAAGACAATACCCTAATTTCGAACTCGTTTCTATCCCCAATGCTGGACACTGGCTACATGCAGAGCAACCTATTGTTTTTGGTGAGGCCGTCGCGAAATTTTTAAACTTGTAAGCGCTAGTAAAATAGACTAATTTTGCGGCTCGTTTTAAAAATAAGGATCTATTATGACGATCAGCAAAAAAGAGCTTGCTCCACTACACGCGCTAATTACCATTAGCCTAGAATCTTCTGATTACCAAGAAAAGGTGGATACCGTACTTGGCAATTACCGTAAAACTGCCAACATCCCAGGATTTAGAAAAGGTCAGGTACCACTAGGACTGATTAAAAAGCAGTACGGTCAAGCAGTGCTTGTTGATGAAATCAACAAAATCTTGCAAGCAGAAATCGGTAAGTATATCGAAGATGAAAAATTGGCGTTACTAGGAAACCCGCTTCCTAAAGAACGTGAGGATTTTGATTGGAAAGCAGAAACACTTCAATTCGACTTTGAAATTGGACTAGCTCCTGAGATCGCTCCAGCCCTAAAAACTAAAAAAGCGATCACTAATTATAAAATCACAGCTTCGGATAAAAGCATCAACGAGCAAGTAGTTCGTTTACAAGAACAATACGGTTCACTTCACTCTAAAGACACTGTTGAAGAAGGCGATGAAGTTACTGGTCTGATCACTGCAGAAGAGCCGAAGATTGAAAATACGGCTACTATCGCTCTAAAAACGATCAAGAGCAAAGCTTCGGCGAAGAAATTCATCGGTGCGAAAGTAGGTGAGGTAGTAAAAGTTAAAACGAAAGGTCTCTTTGAAAAAGATTTTGAACTAGCAAGAGTTCTAGGAATTTCTAATGAAGAGGCTGAAGGTTTGGCAATTGAAGTGGAGTTCTCCATTAGCGAAATCAATCGTCGTGAGCCTGCTGCATTAGATCAAGTATTCTTTGACAAACTTTTCGGAGAAGGCGCTGTTGACTCTGTTGCAGTAATGAAAGAAAAAATCAAGGCGGACTCTGAAGTGCAATTTGCACAACAAGCAGACCAGAAGTTTATGAATGACATTACTGAAGCGATCATCGCCGAGACGAAATTTGATTTACCCGCTGAATTCTTAACCCGTTGGATTCAATTCGGAGGAGAGAAGGAACTTACCGAAGATGAAGCAATAGCTGAATACGAGCGTTCAGAAAAAGGGATTCGCTATCAATTGATAGAGGCTGAGCTTATCAAAACTCACAACCTTCAAGTTTCATTTGATGAACTGAAAGACTATGCCGGCAGCTACATCCGCAGTCAAATGGCTCAATTCGGAAGAATGAATCCTAGCGACCAAGAAGTAGATCAAATCACTGCCTCTATCATGCAAAATCAAGAAGAGGTTCGTCGACTATCTACCCAGGTGATGAATGAGAAATTGTTAGACCTTTTCAAGAAAGAAGGAAAAGTAAAAGAGAAAGCGATCAGCTTTGAAGACTTCATCAAAGAAGCATACGCCTAATTAGAGTATCTTTAAAGTAAAAGCAGTTAACAGCTATGGACTACGGTAAAGAATTCAAAAAATTTGCGATAAAAGATCAAGGAATCAGCTCGTTGTATTACGATCAGATAGTATCTAGCATGACTCCTGTTGGTCTTACTCCTAACATCATTGAAGAGCGCCAAATGAATATTGCCATCTTTGATGTGTTTTCTAGACTAATGATGGACCGCATCATCTTTTTAGGAACGGGAATCAATGATCAGGTAGCAAATATTGTTCAGGCACAGCTTTTATTTTTAGAGAGCACAGACGCTAGTAAAGACATACAGATTTACATCAACTCACCCGGAGGTAGTGTATACGCTGGTTTAGGTATTTACGACACCATGCAATTTATAAGACCTGATGTCGCGACGATTTGTACAGGTATTGCTGCTTCAATGGCTGCGGTACTACTATGTGCTGGTGCCGAAGGAAAGAGAAGTGGACTACAACACTCTAGAGTGATGATACATCAGCCACTCGGAGGTGCTCAAGGTCAAGCTTCAGATATTGAAATCACAGCAAGAGAAATCCTAAAGTTAAAAGATGAACTTTACGAAATCATTGCTAAGCATAGCAAACAACCTTTTGATAAGGTTTACGAAGATTCAGACCGCGATTATTGGATGAGAGCTGAAGCAGCAAAAGAGTACGGAATGATCGATGAAATCTTAATTCGTTCTTAACACATAATCATGAGCGATAAATCCCTACAGTGTTCTTTCTGCGGAAGAAAGAAGGAAGAAACCGAGATTCTTATTGCAGGAATTGACGCTCATATTTGTGATGCCTGTATTGAACAGGCCTATCACATCATCGCTGAGGAGCGAAAAGGAAATAAAAACGCAGCATTATCTGAATCATTAGCGTTAAAAAAGCCGAAAGAAATCAAGGCCTTTTTAGACACTTATGTAATCGGACAGGATAAAACCAAGAAGGTATTATCCGTTGCAGTATACAACCACTACAAGCGCTTGTTGCAAAACAACGATGAAAACGAGGTTGAAATTCAAAAAAGCAATATCCTTATTGTAGGGCAAACAGGTACCGGTAAAACTTTGGTTGCAAAAACTATAGCTAAAATGCTTGAAGTTCCTTTAGCCATTGTTGATGCCACTGTACTTACTGAAGCAGGATATGTAGGAGAAGACGTAGAGAGCATTCTCACAAGACTATTACAGGCTGCAGACTATGATCTTGAGCGTGCTCAGAGAGGCATTGTTTTTATTGATGAGATTGATAAGATTGCTAGAAAGAGTGACAACCCATCAATTACACGTGATGTTTCTGGAGAAGGGGTACAACAAGGATTGTTAAAACTACTTGAAGGTACTACCGTTAACGTTCCGCCGAAAGGAGGTCGAAAACATCCCGATCAGAAGTTTATAGAAGTAGACACTTC
>JAYPSS010000033.1:0-11452 GCA_038133115.1 Flavobacteriaceae bacterium
TACTCACGCTATTCGTAGTACCTGTACTTTACAGTTTGAAGAAAGAAGGGCAATTAAAAATGACGTCTGATGAGAAATAAAATGAGAGTCCTTTGTGCCCTTTGGGTCGTATCGGCAAGTTCTTTCGGACAAAGCCTGCAAGATTATATTCAAATCGCTGAAGAAAACCATCCGCAAATTCAGGCGATACTATTGGCCAATGATATTGCCAATGAAAAGGTCAACCAATCTCGTAGTTTGGCGAATACCGAGCTAAGTCTCGGATACTTTATCAGCGAACCAGAAACACGCACAGGCCCTCAGCAGTCAAGAGTGGCAATAGGACAGATGATACCCTGGTTTGGCACCTTATCGGCTCGAGAAACGTATGCCCAATCGTTGGCAGAAAACACATTTATCGAGCTAAGTATTGCTAAGCGAAAGCTAAGTTTGTCAGTAGCTCAATCTTATTATGAACTCTATCATTTAAATAAGAGTTTGGATTTAGTACTACAAATTCTTGATTGGCTTGAATTAAGAAGAGCCCAATTGCTAGGCTCTTTATCGGCTGGTGAATCGGCGCTTAGCGAGTTACTCGAATTAGACATTTTCGAGAATACTCTGAAGCAGCGTGAGGGTAGTCTGACCTTCGGATTGAAAGCTGCTCAGCAGAAGTTCAATAACCTTGTAGGACAGGCTTTGGACGATCTTGTCGAGCTGCCTACAGACCTATCAATCGCTGAGGTAATTCTACCTGAAACCCCTGACTTTACCAAACATCCAGAATTGCTTCTCTACGACGGTTTATTCGAATCGGTTGAAGACCTAGAACGATTGAATCAAAAAGAACGATTACCGGGTATTGCCTTCGGAGTTGACTACCTATCGGTTGCACCAAGAACAGACTTGGCGGTCGCCGACAACGGAAAAGATGTTTTAATGCCTCGAGTAAATCTCTCGATTCCTGTATTTGGAAAGAAGTATGAATCGAAGAGCAAGCAAAACAAGATCGAGTTAAGTCGAATAAGGGCTGAACAGTCTTTTAGACTTAATCTGATTGAAGATCGTTATTTCGAAACCTTAGCTAAGTTTAAAGAAGCTCAGCTGACTATTGAATTGCTCGATGATAGCCTTGAGCGGTTAGCTCAGACAGAGGCGCTATTGCTCAGCGGGTATATTGCTGGGGATATCGATTTTCAAAAATTAATCCAACTTAAAGAAAATGAACTCACCCTTCAGCTTCAACAGTTAGCTGCAGTGGTGGCTTTTTACAATCAATTATCAGTTATCAATTATTTAATTAATCCTTAATTCACTATTATGAAAACTACATCAATGGTATCAAAGACCCTAGCAATGGCAGTATTAGTGCTGCTTTTCTCTTGTGGAAATGCAAGTAAGAAAGAAGCTAAAACTGCTGAAAAGCCTACAATGGAGCACAGCGAACACCAAATGACTCAGGCTGAAGCAAAACTTGGCCCTGAATTTACTTCAAAGTACGTTTGTCCGATGCACTGTGAAGGTAGCGGAAGCCATGAAGAAGGTAAGTGTCCGGTTTGTGGAATGACTTACGTGCTTAACGAAGATTACAAGGAAGAAGAATCACACGACAATCACTAAGAAATGGTTAATAGGGTTACCTCTCAAAGAATTAGAAAAACACACCGCTACCTGGGACTAT
Organism: Flavobacteriaceae bacterium; assembly: GCA_038133115.1. Taxonomy (GTDB): domain Bacteria; phylum Bacteroidota; class Bacteroidia; order Flavobacteriales; family Flavobacteriaceae; genus UBA3478. The sequence goes on from JAYPSS010000033.1 coordinate 1,661, forward strand.
TCTTAGGTGTTCAGTTTTTAATGTGGACGATCAGCGGCCTTTACTTTAGTTGGACCGATATCGATGAAATCCACGGAGATCATTTTCGAAGCGAGCCGGAGCAATCGGTTTTTACCGATCTTGCTGGGCTTTCAGAGCTTTCCTTTGATCAGCCTGTTGAGAGTTTAATACTCAAAGATCTTTTAGGGGAACCCTATTATTTTGTGAATGAGTCTACGCTGATTCATGCCCAATCGGGTTTGATTAAACCGGGAGTTAGCGAAGAAGAGGCAATTGCTATTGCCCGTGAAAATCTTCGAGACGACTTAATACCTAGCAGTGTTTCACTCATTGAAGCTACTGACGCGCATCATGAGTATCGCGGCAAAAAATTACCCGCCTACCAAATATCTTTTGACTCTAACGAAAAGGTGACCGCCTACGTCTCCGTAATTGACGGTTCTTTTCAAACGGTTCGTCACCGTGACTGGAGGTGGTTTGACTTTTTATGGATGACCCACACGATGGATTATCAAACTAGAGACGACTTTAATACCTTATTACTTCGATCGTTCTCACTATTAGGGCTGATTACGGTTCTCAGTGGGTTTGTCTTGTGGGGAGTATCCTCACCAACGATTCGACGTTTTACTAAATGAATGCATTTATGAAAAAGCAACTTTTCCTACTACTCGCCTTAGCTACCCTAAGCTGTTCAGATAAAAAGCAATCTGAAGGTAAAGAGGATACACATCACCATGAACAGTCAGTGACCTACACCTGTTCTATGCACCCTCAAATTACTCAGGATGCACCAGGGAGTTGTCCGATATGTGGTATGGCCCTTATTGAAAAAGATCAAAACACCAGTGGTACTGATCCATCTACCTTATCCTTTACCGAAGAGGCACTAGCACTCATGAAAGTGGAGACCTTATCGGTGGGTCAATCAGTGGGTCAATCGACCTCCAAAGAGCTATCAGGTAGTATTCAAATCGATGAAACCAAGCGATTTGATCAGACTACTAAGTACGGTGGAAGAATCGAGCGATTATTTATTCATTCTGAAGGAGAGGTGATTCGAAAAGGTCAAAAGATTGCTGAAATCTTTTCTCCTGAAATATATAAAGCTCAAAAAGAGTTATTGATTGCTGCTGGGTCGAAGAATAGCCAACCTCATTATTATCAGGCCGTTCGTGAAAAGCTGCGAATTATGAAGTTTTCAGATCAGTGGATCGATGCCCTTGAGTCTAGAGGTGAGGCACAAGCTTACTTTGATTTAGTGGCTGAAACAGGAGGAACCCTCATTGACTTAGCAGTCAGTGAAGGTGATGCCGTAAATAAAGGTCAACTGCTTTATACCTCTGCAGATTTGTCTACGGTTTGGGCACAATTAGATGGGTACGAGAATGACCTTGAACGTGTTTCGGTAGGTCAAAGGGTACTACTTAAAAGCCCCGACCTCTCTGCCTTTAGTTCAGAGGGTACCATTAGCTTTATCGATAAGGTGATCAATGAAAAAACACGCACCTATAACCTTCGAGTTGAAGTCTCTAACGAGAATAATACTTTAAAGCCGGGAATGTTTGTTCGAGCAACATTAGAGCCCACTAATTCTAGGGGGCTTCAATTACCAGCGAGCGCAGTTCTTTGGACCGGCAAGCGTTCACTCGTTTATGTACAGAGCGCTTCATCAAGTTTTGAACTACGTGAAGTTGAGGTAAGTCAAGAAAGTTCTGATTACTATACCGTTTTGTCGGGTCTATCAGAAGGAGAGTCTGTAGTGGTTAGTGGCGCATTTCAAATCGACGCCTCTGCACAATTAAGAGGACTTGAATCCATGATGAGTTATCAAGCTGAAGCTGACGAGAGTATAGCGCCTTTTACTGCTCAAGAAGACTCAATGATGAGGGTTCTTGTTCAGCCTTATCTAACCCTTAAAGATAAACTTGTTCGTTCTGACGCTAACGCTGCAAGTGCAACCGTAAAAGAAATGCTAGTACTTCTTTCAGATAAAAAGTACGCCTTTTCAAGATCGAATTTAAAGTCACTCCTTGAATCTATTCAGAAAACAGATGACATTGAAGAGCAACGAGAGCTATTTCGTTTAATCTCAAACGAGATGATTCAGTGGGTATCTTCTACTCAGTCGGTTTCGAGCAAACTATACGTTCAGTTTTGCCCAATGGCGAACAACAACAAGGGAGCAAAATGGTTAAGTAGCGAAGAACAGATTCGTAATCCTTTCTACGGAGATGCGATGCTTACTTGTGGAAGTGTGGTTGAAGTAATTGAATAAATATTGATGTATTTGCTATATTTAGTTACACCTAACTAAAACGAAATGGCAAAGCAACGACTATTGTCACTTGATATTCTTCGAGGGCTCACGATTTTCTTAATGATTATTGTAAACACTCCCGGTAGTTGGTCACATGTTTATGCACCACTACTTCATGCGGAGTGGGACGGATTAACTCCAACCGATTTTGTCTTCCCCAGTTTTCTCTTTATTGTGGGTGCTTCAATTGTTTTTGCCTTGGGTAACAAGGTAGATCAGAGTGGAGTGGTTACTAGGATTTTATGGCGATCACTTAAAATCTATTTGGTAGGATTAGTTTTATGGCTCTGGCCAGAATTTGATTTTTCGAATATTCGATATGTTGGTGTGTTACCCCGAATTGCTATCGTTTACCTTATTTGCGCATTAATCTTCGTGTATACAAAACGGGCAAGTCAGTGGCGTTTAGCACTTTGGATACTGACTATTTATACGATAGTTATGGTATTTATACCAGTACCAGGTATAGACGCTACTGATCTTTCAGTACCGATGAAGAACTGGGCCCATTATATTGATGCTAAATTACTTCCGGGATATCTATGGCAAGAAACTTGGGATCCTGAAGGTCTTTTAAGTACTGCAGGTGCGGTAGGGACAACATTATTAGGTATGACCGCGGCTTCGATTTATCAGTCTTACGACAAAACCTCTGACAAGCTGTTTGCTATGATGCGTAAAGGCTTTGTGCTTCTTGCAATTGGTTATTTATTAAGTTATTTGTTTCCGATTAACAAAGCACTTTGGTCGAGCTCTTTTACGCTTGTCACTGCAGGGGCTTGTATGCAAGCTTGGGCGGTCTGTATTTATTTATTTGATGTAAATAAGAGTACGTTTCCGACCCTTCTTATGGAGTCGTTTGGGAAGAATCCGATCATCGCGTATGTTCTTTCTGGTATTCTTACAAGTATATTCTACAGCGACTTTATACTACCCATTGAACTAAATACCGAAACAGTCAAATTTTTGATAGACCTCGGCTTGGCCCCTAAATTGTCATCTCTTATTTATGCCCTGATTTACGTCGGAATTATCAGTATTCCTACACTGATTCTCTTTAAGCGAAAGATCTTTATTCGTTTGTAGCGCTAAGCCCTATCTTCGCGTCTATGAATGTAATTAATGATCTCATTTCAGCATTACTGCCTTACACAGAGGGAGCGATGCTGGTACTACTTCTAGGGGGTGGCCTTTTTTTAGCCCTTTATTCGAGGTTCACACCCTATCGCAATTTCAAACATGCGATTGATATTACACGAGGCAAATATGATAAAGAGGGTGCGACCGGAGAGGTATCTCACTGGCAAGCATTATCTGCGGCGATTGCCTCAACGGTTGGTCTTGGGAATATTTCGGGTGTAGCGATTGCCGTTTATCTAGGGGGCCCGGGAGTCATTTTCTGGATCTGGATGACCGCATTACTAGGTATGGCCATTAAGTACTACAGTTGCTCCTTGGCCGTGATGTATCGCGGTGTTGATTCAGAGGGTGTGGCGCAAGGAGGGCCGATGTATTATATGACGCGAGGATTGGGTAAATTGGGATCTCCACTTGCCATTTTTTATGCGGTCATGGGTATGATCGGATACCTCGCCATCTTTCAAGCCAATCAGTTCACTCAGACGTTTATGGAGGTGGTTAGGCCCAACGAAACACTTGTTGATTTAGGATCTGCTTTTGCCTGGAAGGCACTCATTGGAGTGGTTTTAGCTTCGATCACTGCTACAGTGATCTTTGGTGGGGTTCAAAAGATTGCACAGGTAGCGACTCGAATTGTACCGCCTATGGTTGGGTTTTACCTTCTCGCTGTACTCTTTGTTTTAGCTACGAATGCTGAGGGTATTCTTCCCGCTTTTAAGCTGATTCTTACCGAAGCCTTTAACTTCGAAACGGCGGTCACCGGCGGTTTATGGGGAGTAATTATTCTAGGTGCGCGTCGAGCGATGTTCTCAAACGAGGCGGGTCTAGGTTCGGCTCCTATGTATCACGGACAATCAAAAACCGATGAGCCCGTTCAAGAAGGATTGGTAGCCATGCTCGGTCCATTTATCGATACTATTGTGGTTTGTACGCTAACAGCCTTAGTTATTTTGATTAGTGGTGCGTATCTCGAGGCTGAAACGAACGGTATACTCATGACTCTAATCGCTTTCAAAAAGACACTATTCGGATGGGGAGACGTGCTTCTCATGATCGCCGTTACGGCATTTGCACTCTCAACGATCCTGACCTACTCTTATTACGGAGTAAAAAGCCTGTCTTTTTTAGCCGGGAATAAAATCGGAAAAGGCTTCAATTACTTCTACATCATCACCATTATCATCGCTGCTATCGCCTCAGTTGATCTCGTAGTCAACTTAATGGATCTAGCATATGCGCTGATGCTTATTCCTAACATGATTGCGGTGCTTCTATTGGCTCCTAAAGTAAATGCGGCGACCTCAGATTACTTCAAGCGCTTTAAAGAAAATAGACTATGAGTCATCGCTCGGGTTATGTAAATATCATCGGGAACCCCAATGTGGGTAAATCAACACTGATGAACGCACTGGTTGGTGAACGCCTTTCGATTATTACTTCAAAGGCGCAGACTACCAGACATCGCATTTTGGGTATTGTGAATGAGGAGAACTATCAAATTATCTTCTCGGATACTCCAGGAATCATTGATCCCGCCTACGCGCTTCAAGAATCGATGATGGATTTCGTAAAAACCGCTTTCGAAGATGCCGATGTTTTAGTCTATCTCGTCGAAATCGGAGAGAAAGGTTTGAAAGACGAACTCTTCTTCAAGAAACTTCAGGCTTCAAAGGTTCCGCTTCTATTATTGATCAATAAGATCGACACTACCGATCAGACCCGTCTTGAAGAGGCAGTAGCCAACTGGTCAGGGGTCTTGCCGCATGCAGAAATACATCCGATATCTGCCCTTGAAGGTTTCGGGGTAGAAGGGGTAATGCAGCGTATTAAAGAATTGCTTCCGCTCGGGCCGGCCTATTTTGACAAGGAGCAACTCACAGATAAGACCGAACGTTTTTTTGTGAGTGAGACCATTCGCGAGAAGATTCTTCTGAACTACAAGAAAGAAGTTCCTTATTCGGTTGAGATTGAAGTAGAAAGTTTTAAAGAAGAAGAAAAGATCATCCGAATTCGCGCCGTGATTATGGTAGAGCGTGAGACTCAAAAGGGAATCCTCATTGGACATCAAGGAAAGGCACTCAAGCGCGTTGGAACCGAAGCTCGAAAAGATTTAGAGTCTTTCTTTCAGAAACAGATACACTTAGAACTTTACGTGAAGGTGAACAAGGATTGGCGCAGCAATGAAAATCAATTGCGTCGTTTCGGATATCAAGGCTAGAATCATCGCCCTTAACAAATTTCGGCTACCTTTGCGCCTACAAATTTTTCTATGGGGGCTATTGTTGCTATTGTGGGACGTCCGAACGTTGGAAAGTCGACTTTTTTTAACCGACTCATTCAGCGCAGAGAGGCTATTGTCGATGCGGTAAGTGGGGTAACCCGTGACCGTCACTACGGCAAGACCGATTGGAACGGCCGCGAATTTACCGTCATCGATACGGGCGGATACGTCAAAGGTTCTGAAGACGTCTTCGAACTCGAAATCGATAAGCAAGTAGAATTGGCCATAGATGAAGCCGACGCAATCATTTTCATGGTTGACGTCGAATCAGGGGTAACTGGGATGGACGAGGACGTTGCCAAACTCCTTCGACGACACGATAAACCTGTTTTTTTGACCATCAATAAGGTAGATAACGCCATGCGTGAGGCCGATGCGGTTGAATTTTACGCATTGGGTCTGGGAGATTATTACACCATCTCATCGATCAATGGTGGGGGTTCTGGGGATCTTCTTGACGCCGTGGTTGAGGTATTACCTGACGAGCCTGAAGTAGAAGATGAATTACCGCGTTTTGCTGTGGTGGGTCGTCCGAATGCAGGTAAGTCATCGTTTATCAACGCGCTGTTAGGCGAGGAGCGCTTTATTGTAACTGATATCGCGGGTACCACCCGAGATGCTACCGACACCAAATACAATCGATTCGGATTCGAATTTAACTTGGTCGATACTGCCGGTATTCGAAGAAAGGCGAAAGTAAAAGAAGACCTAGAATTTTATTCAGTCATGCGTTCGGTTCGTGCAATCGAACACTGTGACGTGGCTATTCTTATTCTAGATGCTACCCGAGGCTTTGATGGCCAAGTGCAGAATATCTTTTGGTTAGCCCACCGTAATAATAAAGGAATTGTAGTCTTAGTAAATAAATGGGATCTGGTAGAGAAAGAAACCAATAGCGTTCGGGATTATACCAAGAAGATTCGTGAGGCAATGGAGCCCTTTACCGATGTGCCGATTATCTTTATTTCTGCGCTTGAAAAACAGCGTATCTACAAAGCCATTGAAACCGCTGTTGAGGTTTATCAAAACCGATCTAAGCGTGTACCTACTCATAAGTTGAATGATGTGATGCTGCCGCTTATTGAGCATTATCCGCCGCCATCGCTGAAAGGAAAGTACGTGAAGATTAAATTCTGTACACAGTTACCCGGGCATTATCCGCAGTTTGCGTTTTTCTGCAACCTGCCTCAGTATGTGAAAGATCCCTATAAGCGTTACTTAGAGAACCAGCTTCGTAAGAACTTCAATTTTGAGGGAGTTCCTGTAACGATCTTTATGCGTAAGAAATAGGGGTTACCATCCGCCAGAGGCACCGCCTCCGCCGCCAAAACCACCTCCGAAGCCTCCGCCGAAGCCTCCACCTCCAAAGCTACCACCTCCGCCGAAGCTACCGCCACCGCTGCGTCTTCCCAGAGAGCTTAGGATGAGAACGTCCATGAGGTCAGGGCCGCGCATACCGCCGCCGTTTGATCCGCCACCGCCTTTGCGAGAGATCATGCTAACCACAATAAGAACGATAATCATCAGAAATACGAAGGCTCCGAATTTATCCTTCTTTGAGGCTCGAAGGTTACGATCTTCGGTGTAGGCGCCGGTAAGCACCTCGACAATCGCATCGGTACCTGCATCTAGTCCACCGTAATAGTCTCCATTTTTGAATTCAGGAATGATTCGGGTTTCGATGATTCGTTTTGAAAGGGCATCGGTTAATCGATCCTCAACCCCATAGCCGGTATTGATTCCTATGCGGCGATCGTCTCGAGCGAGTAAGATCAGAATTCCATTATCCTTGCCTGCCTGTCCGATTCCCCAAGCACTTAACCAATTCGCACCTAGAAACTGAATGTCCTCACCCTCAGTAGAAGGGATACTAACCACGACAATTTGTGTTGAGGTAGAATCAGCGTAGCGAATTAACTTCTGAGTAAGTGCGCGTTCCTCATTATTACCTAAAACATCTGCATAGTCATATAGCGCAGTTTGCTTAGTAGGTTTATTAGGAATTTGCATTTGCGCCCAGGCACCAACTACGGCTCCTACCGCTAACAGGAAAAATAATTTAGCCTTTAGAGATTGAGTCATCGAGTTCGTTTTGGTCGTCAGATTGATAAGGGAAATAAGTTTTCAGTACTTGACCGGCTTCAGTAATACCGGCTATTAAACCTTCTGCAAAGGCTGATTTTTTAAAAGCCGTTTGCATTTGATCGCGAGTGGAGTCCCAGAAGCCTACCGGTACTTTTTCGTTGATCCCTTGATCGCCGAATATGCTAAAAGCGTGGTCCTCGTAGGCGAGATAAAAGAGTACCCCATTGCGGGCTTCAGTTTGATGCATTTCTAATTCTTGAAATACCTCGACCGCACGTTCTAGCGTGTTCTTTCCCTTACTACTTGCCTCGATGTGAACCCTTATTTCTCCAGAGGTGTTTTTCTCAGCAGCCTTAATGGCTAAGACGATTTGTTCTTCTTCTGTTTTACTAAAAAGTTCTTCAGCCTTCATTTAGAAATTGAAGTTTACTTCAGGAGCACTCTCGGCACCTGATTCAGCTTTGAATAGGGCGATTTCTGTGAACCCACCCATATTAGCGATAATGCTAGCCGGAATCTTCTTAATGGCAATATTATAGTCTCCAGCTAGGTTATTGTAACGGTTACGTTCCACATTGATGCGATTTTCTGTGCCTTCTAACTGCGACTGTAATTCTAAGAAGTTTTGATTTGCCTTAAGGTCAGGGTAACGTTCAACGGTTACCAATAAACGCGATAAAGCTGAAGATAATTGCCCTTGAGCCGCCTGAAAGGCCTCTAATTGAGCCGGATCAAGTTGGCTTGCATCGATAGTTGTGCTGGTCGCTTTCGCACGAGCCTCGACGACTGCGGTAAGCGTGTTTCTTTCAAAGTCAGCAGCCCCTTTTACGGTATTTACCAGGTTGCCGATAAGGTCTGAGCGTCTTTGGTAAGAGCTTTCTACATTGGCCCACTGTTTAGTGGCGTTTCCTTTCATTTCTACAAAGCGGTTGTTTGTACCTACGTACCAAAATAAAGCGAGGACAATAACACCAACGAATGCTGAGATTACGAAATAACTTTTTTTCATTTTAAGCTGTCTTTTAGATGGATGAGTTGTTGTTTGATTGATTCTAATTTACGAACGATTTCCTCGTTCTTCTTATAAGCTTTCTTGTTGTTTTTAAGTTCAGTCTTTGCGCCTTCAAGGGTGAACCCACGTTCTTTGACAAGCTCATAGATTCGCTTTAATTGCTGAACATCTTCAGGGGTAAATCTTCGATCTCCCTTGGCGTTTTTCTTAGGCTTAATACCATCAAATTCTTTTTCCCAGAATCGAATAAGCGAAGTATTCACCCCAAAGGCATCGGCTACCTCACCGATTGAATAGTACCGTTTATCGCGAAGATTGAGTTCCATTAATCGAGAGATTGGTTGGATAGTGCAGCACGTTGGCTGAGAATTTCATAGTCTGCTGCCGATAAAGTGCCGGCGTAGAAATCGATCGGATTAACCTGCTTGCGATCTTTATGCACCTCATAGTGCAGGTGAGATCCTAATGAACGACCGGTGTTCCCTACATAACCGATAATATCGCCGCGCTTTACTTTTTGTCCGGGCCTTACATTGTACTTCGAAAGGTGACCGTAAATGGTTACATAGCCGAAGCCATGATCGATTCTGATATGTTTACCGAGACCAGAGGCACGTTGGTCCGCTCTTTTAACTACCCCATCACCTGTGGCAAAAATGGGGGTTCCTACTGGAGCAGAAAAGTCCATTCCGTAGTGAAACTTACGCATCTTAGTAAAAGGGTCAGAGCGCCATCCATAACCTGAAGCCATTCTTCTCAGATCTTCGTTCTTTACAGGTTGAATGGTAGGTATAGCCGCTAAGTATTCTTTTCGTTTTGGAAGCATTTCAGAGATATCGTCAAGCGATCGAGACTGATTTACGATAGCCTTTTCAATGACGTCTAAACTCTGCGCCGCTTCTTTAATCAGTTCTGAATTATTCTGCCCTTCATATTTGCGGTAGCGATTCACCC
>JAYPSS010000034.1:0-7509 GCA_038133115.1 Flavobacteriaceae bacterium
GGACGCCAGGTTTTCATCCTGGTAACAGGGGTTCGATTCCCCTACGGGCTACAAAAAAAGATTTAAATAGAATTATGGCAAATCATAAATCAGCACTTAAGCGTATTCGTCGAAACGAAGCAGCTCGTTTACGTAATCGTTACCAACACAAAACGGTTCGTACCGCGATTAAGAAACTTCGTGGAGAAGAGAGTAAAGAAGAAGCAGAGAAGCAACTTCCTTCTGTTATCGGTATGATCGATAAATTAGCTAAGAAGAACATTATCCACACTAACAAGGCATCTAATCTAAAGAGTAAACTTACTCGTTTAGTTGCTCAGTTATAATTTACTACTCTCTTAGGAGATAGTAATACAGCGATATTAAAAAAGCGCGCTCTTTTGGAGCGCGCTTTTTTATGCCTTTATTTTGACTTGTTATTCGTTCATGGTTAGCAGGAACTCTTCGTTGTTTCGAGTTTGTTTAATACGCTGCTCGATAAATTCCATAGCCTCAACAGGGTTCATGTCTGCTAAGTACTTGCGAAGAATCCACATACGTTGAATGGTACTGTCATCTAATAGTAGATCATCTCTTCGTGTTGATGATGAGATTAGATCAATCGCAGGGAATATTCTTCGGTTCGAGATTCTACGATCCAGTTGAAGCTCCATGTTACCGGTTCCTTTGAACTCTTCGAAAATAACCTCATCCATTTTAGAACCTGTTTCGGTAAGAGCGGTTGCAATGATTGAAAGAGATCCTCCGTTTTCGATATTACGAGCCGCACCAAAGAATCGTTTTGGTTTGTGAAGTGCATTAGCATCGACACCACCACTTAATACTTTTCCTGAAGCAGGTTGTACCGTGTTGTAAGCGCGGGCTAATCTTGTGATAGAGTCTAATAGAATCACAACATCGTGACCACACTCAACAAGACGTTTAGCCTTTTCAATAACGATATTCGCAACGCGGACATGTTCAGAAGCTTCTTTATCGAAGGTCGATGCTACGACTTCTCCACGTACGTTACGCTGCATATCGGTAACTTCTTCAGGACGCTCGTCAATCAGAAGTATAATTTGATAAACTTCAGGATGATTGGCTGCAATCGCGTTCGCGATGTCCTTTAATAACATTGTTTTACCCGTTTTTGGTTGGGCAACAATCATTCCTCTTTGACCTTTTCCGATCGGCGAAAACAGGTCGATAATCCGTGTTGAAACCGTACTTCTGGCACCTGCTACATTGAATTTTTCTTTAGGGAAGAGTGGTGTTAAATGTTCGAAAGAAACACGATCTCTAACAACATTAGGATCAAGACCGTTAATCTTGTTCACTTTGATCAGTGGAAAGTATTTTTCACCTTCTTTTGGCGGACGGATACTTCCTAAGACGGTATCCCCTGTTTTTAATCCGAATAGTCGAATCTGAGATTGAGATACATAGATATCGTCAGGTGAAGCTAGATAATTGTAGTCTGATGAACGTAAAAACCCGTAACCTTCAGACATAATATCTAAAACGCCTTCGCTATCGATAAGCCCTTCAAATTCGTGCTCAGGTTGCTTGTAACGATTCTTTAATTCTTTATCGTAATTGTGTCTATCGTAATTTGCGCCTTTCTCATTTTGACTTTTTCCACGGTCGTTACCTCGGCGATCATTCTGACGATCGTTTTGACGATCACTTCGATCATTTTGACGATCATTATTTCGTCGATCGTTGTTTCGCTGTTGATTTCTAGATCCTCTTTGGGCGTTTTCAGAGGTCTGTTCTTCCTTACCTTCTGATCTGACTTCTTGTTTTGTCTCGTCACTTACCCCTTCGGTAGGAGTTTTTTGAGTTCTAGTTCGAAGTCTTCTTTTTGATTTGGTATTCTGATCTTCGTTTACCGCTTCAGTACCAGTCGATTCTTCTTTAGAACTTTTTTCCTTGATCTCATGTTTAGCTACTTCTTCAGGTTTTTGAGCCTGAAGGTCTAGTATTTGATAGATGAGATCTTGTTTTTTTAAAGTCTTGTAACGTGCAATTTTAAGAGTCGCTGCAATTTCTTGTAAATCAGCTAGCTTTTTCGCTTTAAGCGTTTCAATTTCAAACATGTATAATAAAGGAAAGAATTAAATCAAGAGATAAATGCGGTAATGTGCAGTGAGGTAGCAACCGCTGACTACATTGCAATTATACAAATAAAAATTAAAAGCAACTGTTTTATTAAAAAAAACCATCCTAATTTTGAATTATGATTCAACGTATACAAACGCTTTATTTAACCCTCGTTGTTTTGTTGTCGGTCGTTTTAATTTACGGAGTACAAACGTCAATTTTAGGCCTTGGCTTTCAGGGTTCTACATGGGTGTTAGTATTTGGAGAAGGGGTGTTAAGTGTACTTTTAGCCGTTGGATCTATTTTTTGGTATAGAAATCGTCAAAATCAGTTCGTAATCAATCGATTGAATCTGATTTCACAACTTTTTTTACTAGGATTTTTCGTTTATCGATCGCTAAATGTATCCGGAGAGGTTGCCACCTCTGAGAAGGGTATTGGGATGTTGATTCCGATCTTTTCTATCGTTTTTCTCGTCCTGGCCAACAGGGCAATCAAAAAGGATGAAGATCTCGTAAAATCTGCTGATCGTTTGCGTTAAAACCGGATATCTTAGTAGTATTAGTGCGGGAAAAGCTCAGGGAAACCTGAGCTTTTTCTATTTATTGACCGCTCCTCGGGTACCAAATTCAATCACCTGTAGGTTTTTGATTTGATCGTTATCAATCTCAAATTGTAAGCCGGTACGTACTTTGTGAAATCCATGAGTCCCGGCCGCTCCAGGATTCATATGTAAATGACCGTACTGCTTATCATTCATGACTTTCAAAAGGTGAGAATGTCCGCAGATGACCAGCTTGGGCTGGTGCTGTTCTATTAAAGATCTGACTCTTGGGTGGTATCGCTTTGGGTACCCGGCAATATGGGTCATTAATACTTTGACATTTTCACATTGAAATATCAAATCTTCAGGATATTGACTTCTTTGAAGGTGATCATCAATGTTTCCATAAACTGCTTGAAGTGAAGATACCTTTTCAATGGCATCGCTTACTGAAGTGCTTCCTATATCGCCTGCATGCCAGGTTTCATCCGCCTCACTGGCGTAGTGAAGTATCCGATCATCACAGTAAGAATGGGTGTCGGATAGCAGAAAGATTCTGGTCATGGTAACGTATCTTTGCCTTCAAAGATAATTCTTGCTTTGCGTTATTTCATTCAAATAGCATTCAATGGTTCTGAATTCCATGGCTGGCAAAGACAGCCCAATGCCTACAGTGTCCAACAAGCCTTAGAGAAAGCATTGAGTACTCTATTGGGTTCTGAAATTACCATCGTAGGTGCTGGTCGTACCGATGCCGGAGTTCATGCCGCAGAAATTTATGCTCATTTTGATTATGAGAATCCTCTTGATTTAGAAGATTTAACTCATAAACTTAATCGGTTTTTATCGAAAAGTATTGCGATACAAACAATTCGCAGGGTGTCTAATGAGGCGCATGCGCGTTTTGATGCTACCTCAAGGTCGTATCGTTATCTTATTGAGACTGAAAAAAATCCGTTCAATACCGATTTTGCGCATTTTGTAGGTCTTCCACTAGACATAGAACAGATGAATAAAGCGACTGAATTTCTTATCGGTAAGCAGGATTTTGAATGTTTTTCTCGAACACATACCGATGTGAAAACATTCATATGTGATGTTAAAGCGGCATCATTTACCAAAGAAGGAAGTTTGATTCGTTTTGAAATTACCGCCGATCGTTTTCTGCGAAATATGGTACGCGCTGTAGTCGGTTCACTCTTAGAGGTGGGGCTAGGAAAACGTTCTCCCGAATGGATTCAGGAGCTTATTCAGTCAAAATCTCGATCGAAAGCCGGAGCATCCGCACCGGCAAAAGGACTATCTTTAACCGCTGTGAATTACCCCAATTCAATATGGAATGAGTAAAAGGGAAGCTTCGGCTAAGAAATCTTTTGATATCAAACTTTTTTCGAGAGTATTCTCCTATACCACGCCTTACCGTGGAATATTTATCGTATCAGTTCTTTCGGCTATCTTGATTTCTGCATTTTCTGTACTAACTCCTTCTCTGGTAGGTCGTTTGATTGATGAGGCGATTACCCAGCAGAATGCTGAATTATTACTTAAGCTGATCATTGCGATGGCGGCAGTTCTATTTGGAGAAGTTTTCTTTCAATTACTATTTACCTACACTGCCAACCTACTTGGGGAGTCGATTATCAAGGATTTAAGAACTCATTTGTTTTCTCGAATGATTCGATTTCGAATGACTTATTTCGATAAGTCATCTGTTGGGATACTAGTAACCCGAGCGGTTTCTGATATGCAAAAGATCGGAGAGATTTTTAGCCAAGGTTTTTTCATGATTATCGCCGATGTTCTCAAGATGTTGGTGGTTGCGACGGTTATGCTGGTTATGAATTGGAGATTGGCTTTGTTGGTATTTTCAATTATGCCATTAATCCTTTATGCGACTCGTTGGTTTCAAAAATCGATGAAGGTTGCATTTGTTGAGGTTCGCGCTCAGATTGCTGCCTTAAATTCGTTCGTACAAGAGCGTCTTGCTGGTATTAGAGTGCTACAACTATTTCACCGCGAAGAGGAAGAAGCGAAAGCCTTCAGGGCTATTAATTTGAAGCATCAGGATGCCTGGTTAAAAACGGTGTGGTACAACTCTATATTCTTTGCTATTGCTGAATTATTGGCATCGATTACGGTCGGATTAATTGTTTGGTATGGTGGGGTTCAAAATGTCGGAGGTATTTCACCCGAGAGGTATGGGGATATTTTCACCTTCATCCTTCTCTCTTCATTGCTTTTTAGGCCTCTACGACATATCGCAGATAAGTTTAATGTGCTTCAGATGGGTATGGTTGCCGCCGGGAGAGTATTTGCTATTCTAGACGACACGGAGCAATTAGAAGAAGAAGGTGATACTGAATTAGAAGAAGTACAAGGAAAGGTAGCTTTTAAAGATGTTGTATTTGCCTATGACCCTGAAAAGCCTGTCTTAAGAGGAGTTAATTTCAATATCGAACCGGGGCAGTGTATCGCTGTAGTAGGGGCGACAGGGGCTGGGAAGTCTACACTAATCAATTTGCTCAATCGTTTTTATGAAATAGAGAAGGGAGCTATCGAAATCGATGATTTAGATATACGACAAATGACATTGAGAGGATTGCGATCACATATTTCGGTGGTACTTCAAGATGTGTTTTTGTTCGCAGATACCATTGAAAAGAACATCACCCTAGGAAACCCGAATAGTACTCTTGATGCTGTTATAGAGGCGGCCAAAGCAATCGGAGTGCACGAATTCATTAACACTCTCCCTGGCGGATATCAATTCGAAATTAATGAACGTGGTAGTACCTTATCTAGTGGTCAGCGACAACTTATTTCGTTCTTAAGAGCATATGTAGCAAACCCTAGTATTTTAGTTCTTGACGAGGCAACCTCATCGATTGATACTTATGCAGAGCAGCTGATTCAGCGTGCTACAGAAAAGATAACAGAGGGCAGAACTTCAATTATCATCGCTCATCGATTAGCTACGGTACAAAAGGCAGATGTAATTCTTGTAATGGATCAGGGACAGGTGGTAGAGCGTGGGTCACATGAGGAGTTGTTATCCAAAAAAGGAATGTATTATCAGCTCTATCAAGCCCAATTTTTGGTGCTTAGTGAGGCCTAACTGGCTAAATCTCTTTTAATCTTAGCGGCAAGTACCTGATCGCTGTCGAAGTTGATAAAGCTTCGATTTCTAACATAGGCGATTTCTCCACGTTCTTCACTGACAACTAGGCATATCGCATCGGTGTTTTCGGTAATACCTAAAGCGGCTTTATGTCTTAGACCGTAATGGGCGGGAATATCAGAAGCGTTACTCACAGGCAAAATAACTCTAGTGGCGGTTATGCGATTACCTTGAATAATGGCAGCTCCATCGTGAAGTGGACTGTTTTTATAGAAGATGCTCTCTAAAATAGGGGCATTGATCTCAATATTCATTCGGTCTCCAGAAGCTTTTAAAAATTCTAGGCTACTATTTCTTTCGATCACAATGAGTGCACCTAAACGCTGTTGGCTAAGATGCTTACATGCAGTGATTAATGCCTCAACATTCACTTCAGGCTCTGCAGGTTTGTTTCCATAGAATCTGAAGAATCGACTCATTGTTTTGGTGGAGAATTTGCCAGACCCTAGCACTAGCAAGAACTTTCGTATTTCTTGCTGAAAAACCACCACTAGAACGATGAATCCTACCTGCATGAATCCGCCTACCAGACTACTAATCATCTTCATTTCAAGTAGCTTGGTTACGTTCCAGAACGTCCATACAATCACCAACCCTAAGAAGATATTGATCGCTACGGTTCCTTTTACAATTCTGTAAATATTATATAGCAGCAGCGCAACAAGGAGTATGTCAAGCGCATCCGTTATTTTGAAATCGATAAACTCGAATGGATTCACGGTCGAAATTTGGTTGAGTTGAAAGTTACAAATTTTGAGATAGTGTAACACATTCCATAGCTTCCTTTACATCGTGTACCCTTAAAATAGAGGCGCCGTTTTGCAATGCGATCATGTTCAGTGCCGTTGTACCGTTGAGTGCTTCAGATGCATTTGTTCCTAATGTTTTATAAATCATCGACTTTCGGCTTAAACCAATTAAAATTGGACAATCAAGCAGTTGAAATTCTTTAAGCTCTTTCAGTATTTGAAAATTTTGTTCTGTATTTTTTGCAAAACCGAATCCAGGGTCGATAATGACATCGTGTATGTGAAGCTCGGTACACCGCTTGATGAGGCTAGAGAAATACATTCTCATTTCCACAATTAGATCGTCATATTGACAAAGGTCTTTCATCGTTTGAGGAGTCCCTTTCATATGCATACCGATGTAAGGAACTTGGTGTTCAGCGACCACCTCTAAGATTTTAGGATCTATTTGCGACCCACTAATATCATTAATCATTGATGCTCCTGATTTCAGACAGGCATCCGCTACAGTTGAACGAAAGGTGTCGATGGAGAGTGGCACCTCAGGAAACTCTTTGGTGAGTAATTCGACCACTGGTAATACTCTTCCTAATTCGTATTCTTCTGAAATGTGATCGGCACCAGGTCTGGAGGAATATCCGCCTAAATCGAGTGCGAAGGCTCCGTCTTTCAAGTGCTTTTCAGCTAACTTCAAGATTTGGCTGTCGAACTTTAATTGGCCTCCGTCATAGAATGAATCCGGAGTAAGATTTAGAATCCCCATCACTTTTGGAGTGCTTAGGTCAATCAGTCGTTTTTTCAAAAGAATTGTCATCTGATACCTTTATATTTGAACGATTGTAATTTAACTGCCTCTAAGTTACGGCAACCCTTAAAGATAATATAGCTATGGCGGATACCTCTGCTGAATTTGATTCGATTATCAACCAGTGTCTATCACTTTTTGAAAAGAA
>JAYPSS010000034.1:7609-11087 GCA_038133115.1 Flavobacteriaceae bacterium
CCTCTGCTGAATTTGATTCGATTATCAACCAGTGTCTATCACTTTTTGAAAAGAAATCCTATGACTATGGTACGGCTTGGCGTATTTTACGATTACCGTCTTTAACCGATCAAATCTTCATCAAAGCGCAGCGCATAAGGAGCTTACAGACGCTCTCTGAACGAAAAGTAGAGGAAGGTGAGGTGTCAGAGTTTATTGGTATCATCAATTATTGCATTATGGCACTTATTCAGATTGATTTGGGTGTCGCTGAAAACCCAGACATTGATGCAGAAAGAGCGGTAGCACTTTACAAAGAAAAGGCCGATCGCTGTAAACAGCTGATGATGGATAAGAATCACGATTACGGAGAGGCATGGAGAGAAATGCGAGTGAGTTCGCTTACTGATTTGATCCTACAAAAATTACTTCGGGTAAAACAGATTGAAGATAAGCAAGGAAAAACCTTAGTTAGCGAGGGCGTTGATGCGAATTATCGAGACATGTTGAACTATGCAGTATTTGCACTTATACACTTAGGACAGGCATGAAGATAGTAGTATCGATCATGCGGGTATTTGTTGGGCTCCTTTTTATTATCTCAGGGCTCATCAAGCTGAATGACCCTTTGGGTTTTTCGTTTAAGTTGGATGAATATTTTAGTCCGGCGGTTTTTAATCTAGACTTTCTTTCTGTCTTTTCTCTGCCGTTAGCCGTGTTTTTAGTGATTCTTGAAGTGTTACTCGGTGTAGCCCTACTGATTGGTGTTTGGAGGCGATTGGTTGTTTTCAATTTATTGGGTCTGATCACTTTTTTTACGTTTTTAACCTTTTATTCAGCTTACTACAATAAAGTCACTGATTGTGGTTGTTTCGGGGATGCGATTAAACTCACCCCTTGGGAATCTTTTACTAAAGATGTCATTTTGCTTATTGCTATTCTGATTCTTTATTGGGGGTACAAGCATATCAATTATTGGGTGTCTTACCGGTGGTCTATTCGCCTAATGAGCCTGTCTTTTATTGGGTCACTGTTTCTAGGATATTGGGTGCTCAACCATTTGCCAATAATTGATTTTCGCCCCTATAAAATTGGAGTATCAATTCCTGAACAAATGGAGATTCCTGAAGACGCCCCTGCCGAGGAATACCGCTATATCTGGACTTTTGAGCGAGACGGAAAGGTATTCGAAGAAATCACCTCAGGTAGTTTTCCTGATCTTTCTGACGCCAACTTTACAGGGAGTGTAAAAACAGAATTAGTAAAAGCGGCTTTTGAGCCTCCGATTCACGATTTCACAATGATGTTGGATGGAGAAGACTACACCTCGAGTTTGTTGAGTGAGGAAAAGGCGATCTTAATTACTTCTTACGATTTTGATTCGGCCTCATTAAACGATTTTGATAAGGTGGTCAATTTTGCCGAGGAGAAAGCAGCGAAAGGATATGTGATTTACGGTATGACAGCCGCTTCAGATAGTAGCGTAAATAAATTTTATGAAGAATACGGTACGGTAATTCGCTGGTACCAATGTGATCAAACAACGGTGAAAACAATTGTGCGTTCAAACCCCGGTATACTTTGGCTGAATCAAGGTGTCATCACCGATAAAAAACATATAAACGATATCTATTAATCATCAAATCAAGAATACAATGAGAACTCCAATCGTCGCAGGTAACTGGAAAATGAATAAGAATCTAAGCGAAACCAAGTCGCTGTTATCAGAGTTAGCTTCAATGAGCTTACCATCAAATGTTGAGGTAGTGGTCGCTCCTTCTTTTGTAGTCTTAGAAAGTGCGGTAAACGCTACATCAAATTCAAAGATTGCTGTTGCTGCTCAAAATGTAAATGCTGCTGCAAATGGGGCTTTTACCGGTGAAACCTCACTTGATATGCTTCAATCTATCGGAGTTAATCAGGTAATTTTAGGTCACTCAGAGCGTCGCGATATTTACGGTGAAACCGATGAAATTATTAATGAAAAGGTACTTCAGTCGATTGAAGCTGGTTTTCGCGTGATTTTTTGTTTTGGAGAACAGCTTTCAGAGCGAAAAGAGGGTTCTCACTTTGAGGTTGTTTCTAAGCAATTGAGTTCTGGACTAAAAGGAGTGACTGCGGAACAAATGAGTCAAGTAGTTTTAGCTTATGAGCCTGTTTGGGCTATTGGTACCGGAGAAACTGCTTCACCAGAACAAGCACAAGAAATGCATTCGCATATTAGATCGTTTTTAAGTGATGCTTACTCAGCTGAGGTTGCTTCTGAGGTTCGAATTCTTTATGGGGGAAGCGTAAAACCAGGAAATGCGAAGGATCTTTTTGCGAATCCCGATATTGACGGAGGTTTAATTGGTGGTGCATCACTCGTTGCGTCAGACTTTTTAGCTATTGTTGCTGCTGCCGAGTAATGAGTGCTGATCCTGTATATTTCGAGCTTACTTTTACGGTTAAGCCTTTAGAGCCTACTCGGGATGTATTGGTGGATGAGCTTTCCGCTTTGCCTTTTGATACCTTCTTAGAAACCGAAGATGGGGTCAAGGCGTATGTAGATCAATCGCTTTTTAATACCAATGAGCTGATTGCTGAAGATCACTTTCCTTACAGCAGTAGTATCGCAGAATCTATTGAATGGACCATTAGTGAAATTCAACAGGAAAATTGGAACGCCAAATGGGAGTCTGATTTTAAGCCTATTGTAGTCGGAGATCGTGTATCGGTTATCGCTCCTTTTCATGATCCGATCAAAGCAGACTATGAATTGGTTATCGAACCAAAGATGAGTTTCGGTACAGGTCACCACCAAACGACTTATCAAATGCTCGATTTTTTGAGTAAGTTAGATTCACTAGAAAATAAACGCATGCTCGATATGGGCTGTGGCACGAGTATCTTGGCTATTCTGGCGGCGCTAAAAGGAGCAAGCTGTGATGCGATAGATATTGACTCTTGGTGTATTGAAAATAGCTTAGAAAACGCCCAGAGAAATAAGGTTACAATTGATGCATGGCAAGATGATAGTTGTCAAAAAGCCAAAGGACCTTATAATTTCATTCTTGCAAATATTAATCGTAACATTCTTCTCGATCAGGTATCCGACTATGTAACCAAAATGAATGCTTCATCAGAATTATGGGTGAGTGGCTTTTATATCGAAGACCTAGCGCTCATAACAGAAGCTTTCTCGGTGCATGGTCTCCGTCTTTTCGAGTCTACCGATCTAGATCGCTGGGTCGCTGCAAAATTTCGATTTGAAAATTAATGACCCATTTCATTCGTTTTAGTCAAACTGAAGAGCAAGCTGATGCAGCGATTGAAACCCTAGAAGCACGGGGTTATGAAATTGTTCTGCACAATGACGATTACAATACATTCGATCATGTTATCGCAATGCTAGTGCGTTATTGTGAGCATACAGAAGACCAAGCTCATCAGTGTGCCCTTATTGTTCATTTCAAAGGAAAGTGCTCGGTAAAGAGAGGAGATTACGACGATTTAAGAC
>JAYPSS010000035.1:0-3625 GCA_038133115.1 Flavobacteriaceae bacterium
TCGAGAATGGATATTATGTCTATTCTAGGACATGAAAACAAAGAAACAGAGGAACCAACCCCATCTGATTTAGTTGAAACGGCGTTGAGATACACTTATGCGCCCTATATGAAGGGAGGTAGATCGCCATTCGGAATAGATGCTGATGGGTTCACTCAAATTGTATATAAAACCGCACAGAAATGGTTGCCTAGAAATCTTGAGTTACAAGCTAAAGAAGGGGTTCCACTGTCATTTTTAGAGGAGAGCACCCCGGGAGACCTTGCTTTTTTTGATAACGAAGAAGGTGAACTAATACACGTCGGCATTCTACTAAAAAACAACTACATCATTCATGCCCATGGTTGTGTAAGAATTGATCGTATCGATCACACTGGGATATTCAATCCCTACACCAATCAATACACTCATAAATTAAGGGTGATCAAAAGCTTAAACCAATAAAAAAGCCCTCGTAATGAGGGCTTTCAATAATAGTTTACTCAACTAGTAATTATTGTTGAAGCATTCCAAGAATACGCTTAAAGTTGGCGTTATCTCCTAGTGCTCCGTAAATATTCTTTAGCTGATTCAGAAGCTCCTGATTCCCAGGAAGGTTTTCTAAAGAAGCTTCAAGTACCTTAGCGGCCTCAATAAAAAACTCTTCTTTTTGCTTCTTAAGAGCATCATACTTATCAAGATCCGAAGATTTGTTAGACATAGCCAGATCATTCATTTGATCTACTAAGGAATTTCCTTCATTGATGTAAGTCGTTGAAAGATTTAAGGTGGCATTGATATAGGTTGGATCTATTTCTAGCGCACGATAGAAAGCAGCACGAGCCTCTTCCATATTATTTTGCTCCATCGCAATTACTCCAATATTATATTGAAGATCAGGGTTGGTAGGATCCATCGCTGAAGCTTCCTCCATTAAAGACTTAAATTTCTCAGGCTGACCCATAGTATAATATAGGTTGGCTTTGTTTAGAATAAGCGCTACATCATCAGGATTTTGAGCGATAGCATCTTCGTAAGCAGCTAAAGCTTCTTCGTTACGACCTTCTTGCTGATAAATAAGTGCAATATTCTTAACTACCTCTGAACGCTTAGATGGAGTTGTCTCATCTTTAGGATCTTTGTGAGTACCGGCCTTAACATAAAGATCACGTGTGGCTTGATCAAAGTACTCCAATTCTGAAGACTCAATATTAATCGCAGCAAAACGCTTCTCACTACCATCGTAGTTCATCTCTTTTAGTCGAATGTAAATCTCTAAAGCCTTGTTGTAATCTTTGGCGTTAACTGCAGATCCTGCAGCATAATAAAGATAAATAGTATCCTTAGGGCTTAATCGATAAGCTAAGTCTAGTTTGTCTGCAGCAAGTGCATAGTCTGAGGTTTGCTGAGCTTCTACTGCAGCGTTAACTAAATCGTTAGAAATCGTTTTTAAAGCCTGCTTAGCCTCTTCAATGTATTTTACATCATTCATTTCAACGATCGCCTCATAACTTTCAATTGCAGGATCATAATCGCCTTCACCCGTTTGAGCTAACTGAAGACTCGCTTGTCCATAAAGTGCAAAGAAATCTGCTTTGGTTTTATCATCAGCAGATTTAGCAACCTCAGCAATTGGATTTAAGGTCTGAATTGCAGTAGCAGCATCTCCTTTTTTAAGAGCTTTAGAAGCCGCCTTTAATTCGTCTTTTTGTGCGTTAACAGCTAATACTGAAAGCATTGAAGCCGCAACTAAAAAATATTTTTTCATGATTTTTCTTAATTAATGGAGCGCAATTTAGTTTTCTTCACCCGTATTACCAATAGATTCGTCTGTTGAATTGTTTGTTTCATCAACCTCGATATCTCTTACCTCATCCTCATCAACCATATCCTCTTCTTTCACCACCTTGGCAACTGCAGCAATTTCATCGTCAGCACGCAGGTTGATCACTTTCACGCCTTGTGCTGCTCTTCCCATAACACGTAAATCCTCTACTGAAATTCGAATTGCTACTCCTGAGCGATTGATAATCATTAGGTCATCTGCATCAGTTACCGATTTAATAGCAACAAGGTTTCCAGTTTTTTCGGTAATTGTTAGTGTCTTAACACCCTTTCCTCCACGATTAGTAATGCGATAGTCTTCAAGTTCAGAACGCTTACCATACCCCTTTTCAGAAACTACTAGAATATTCTCTTCAAGGTTGTTTACGGCTACCATACCGATTACTTCATCTTTTTCATCTGCTAAAGTCACACCACGCACTCCTGAAGCATTTCTACCCATAGGACGTGTCTTGCTTTCTTCGAAACGGATAGCCTTACCTGATTTAAGACCAAGGATTACTTGGCTTGAGCCTGTGGTTAATTTAGCTTCTAGTAATTCATCTCCTTCACGAACAGTAATCGCATTAATACCACTCTGTCTCGGTCTTGAGTATTGTTCTAACACCGTCTTTTTAACTACTCCTTGTTTGGTTGCCATGATTACATAGTGGCTATTTACGTAATCTTCATCCTTAAGATCTTGGGTGCAAATCACCGCCTTGATACGATCTTCATTTTCGATTTGAATCAAGTTTTGAATCGCTCTACCCTTAGAAGCTCTTGAACCTTCAGGAATTTCAAAAACTCTCAACCAATAACACTTTCCTAATTGAGTAAAAAACAGCATGTATTGGTGGTTGGTTCCAACAAACAGATTTTCAAGGAAATCTTCGTTTCGCGTAGCAGACGCTTTTTGACCTACTCCTCCTCTATTTTGCGTCTTGTATTCAGCTAGTGGAGTTCTCTTGATGTATCCTGCATGTGAAATAGTGATAACTACTTGCTCATCAGGAATCATATCTTCAATTCTAAAGTTTCCACCAGAATAATCAATCTGTGAACGACGTTCGTCGCCGAATTTCGATCCTATTTCTTCGAGCTCTTCGACGATGATATCCATTCTGCGCTCTTCTCGAGCAAGAATATCCTTTAAATCGGCTATCGTAGCCATTAATTCTTCATACTCAGCGCGAAGTTTATCCTGCTCAAGACCTGTTAACTGGCGTAGTCTCATTTCGACAATCGCCTTTGCCTGTGCCTCTGAAAGCTTGAAGGTTTCCATCAGTTTCTCTCGAGCTTCATCCACATTCGCTGAACCTCTAATGATAGCAATAACCTCATCAATATTATCAGAAGCAATGATTAATCCCTCAACGATGTGAGCTCGCTCCTCTGCTTTATTTAATTCAAATTGAGAACGACGAATAACCACCTCATGACGATGCTCCACGAAATGATGGATCATGTCTTTTAGGTTTAACAGCTGAGGACGCCCTTTAACAAGAGCAATATTATTTACGCTAAAAGAAGACTGTAGTGCAGTGTACTTATAGAGCATATTAAGTACAATGTTTGGTATCGCATCACGCTTCAAAACATAAACGATACGCATCCCGTTTCGATCTGACTCATCTCTGATCGCAGAAATACCTTCAATCTTTTTATCGTTAACAAGATCCCAGGTCTTCTTGATCATATCCGCCTTATTCACTTGATAAGGGATCTCGGTAACAACGATAGATTCTTTACCTTGAACCTCTTCGATCACGGCCTTACCGCGAATCACTACTCGACCTCTTCCTGTTTCAAAGGCTTCTTT
>JAYPSS010000035.1:3725-11018 GCA_038133115.1 Flavobacteriaceae bacterium
GACATCGAGTAATCGATGTAAGCTGACTTCATTTCGTCTTCAATATTGATCGAAATGAGCTTTTCTCCTTCGTTCATTTATCTACAGTATTTGCTTATAAGTTAATAGGGCAATTTACGATTAATGACTAGCGAGATGGGCTAATTTAACAGGGTTTAATCAACTATTTATCAACAAACCTGAAAAGCTGTCAGGTGAATAACTCAGGGCACGAAAATTGAATAATGGTAATAAGATTTATTAATTTAGAGATTTAATCGCGGAAGTATGGACGATAATTTTTCACCGAGAGTTAAAGAGGTTCTCTCTCACTCTAAAGATGAGGCACTTCGATTAGGGCATGACTTTATTGGAACAGAGCACTTGCTTTTAGGTATTCTAAAAGATGGTAGCGGTAAGGCGATCAGTATTCTTGATCAGCTCGATATCGATTTGGGTCATCTCCGCAGAAAAGTAGAAATACTTAGCCCTAGTAATACTGAAGGACTGACCAGTAATGACAAAAAAAACTTGCGGTTAACTCGTCAGGCAGAACGCGCCATTAAAACCACCTTTTTAGAGGCTAAATTATTTCAAAGTACAACGATCAATACCGCGCATCTTTTACTCTGTATCCTGCGAAATGAAAATGATCCGACAACGCGTTTAATGCAGAAAATGAAAGTGGATTACGATACGGTTAAGGAGCAATTCAAATCAATGATTACTCAAGATGAAGATTATCTAGATAGCCCGTCTGCAGATTCATTTTCAGAATCTTCTGACCTTCCTGAAGAAGATAACGCATCAAATAAGGCCTCGAGTAGTTCAAAGAAAGGGGTGAAATCAAAGACACCGGTTCTAGATAATTTTGGAAGAGATTTAACCAAACTTGCCGAGGAAAACAAGCTAGACCCCGTAGTAGGTCGATCCAAAGAAATTGAGCGTGTTTCTCAAATCTTAAGCCGTAGAAAGAAGAACAATCCATTACTCATCGGTGAACCTGGTGTAGGGAAAAGCGCCATTGCTGAAGGACTAGCATTGCGCATTGTTCAAAAGAAAGTATCTCGTATCCTTTATAACAAAAGAGTTATTACATTGGATCTAGCATCACTAGTGGCAGGTACTAAGTATCGCGGTCAATTTGAAGAGCGCATGAAAGCGGTGATGAATGAGCTAGAAAAAAATAGAGACATCATTCTATTCATCGATGAAATTCATACCATTGTTGGTGCCGGGGGAGCAACAGGAAGCCTAGACGCTTCAAACATGTTTAAGCCAGCTCTTGCACGTGGAGAGGTTCAATGCATTGGAGCCACCACTCTTGATGAGTATCGTCAACACATCGAAAAAGATGGAGCCTTAGAACGTCGATTTCAAAAGGTCATTGTGGAGCCAACCTCTATCGATGAGACCATTGAAATCCTTCAAAATATTAGAGAACGTTACGAAGACCACCATAATGTTCGCTACACCGATGAAGCCTTAACTGCGTGCGTTAGTTTAACCAACCGATATATCAGCGATCGTTTTCTTCCCGACAAAGCGATAGATGCTCTAGACGAAGCTGGATCTCGTGTTCACATCATTAATATGAATGTTCCAAAGCAAATTCTTGAATTAGAAGAAAAGCTTGAAGATGTGCGCGTTCTTAAAAACGAAGTCGTAAAAAAACAGCGCTATGAAGAGGCCGCTAAATTGCGAGATGATGAGAAGCGTCTAGAAAAAGAGCTAGAAGATGCACAAGCAACCTGGGAGGAAGAGAGTAAGCAACATCGAGAGATAGTCGATGCAGAACAAGTAGCTGATGTAGTATCGATGATGAGCGGTATCCCCGTAACTAAAATCGCAACAGCAGAAAGCAATAAACTTGCAGAACTCCCCAATGTTTTAAAGAAGAAATTAATCGGTCAGGACGAGGCAGTAGACAAAGTTGCGCGTGCCATTCAAAGAAATAGAGCCGGATTAAAAGATCCAAACAAACCGATTGGATCATTTATATTTTTAGGTCAAACAGGTGTTGGTAAAACACAGTTAACCAAGGTTTTAGCAAGAGAACTTTTTGACAGTGAAGATGCACTTATCCGAATTGACATGAGTGAGTACATGGAGAAGTTTGCTATTTCGCGGTTAGTTGGTGCACCTCCGGGATATGTCGGATATGAAGAAGGCGGACAACTCACTGAAAAGGTGAGAAGAAAACCTTATGCAGTCATCCTTCTCGACGAAATCGAAAAGGCACATCCGGATATTTTCAATATGCTTTTACAGGTTTTAGACGATGGATACTTAACCGATAGCCTAGGCCGTAAAATCGACTTTAGAAATACAATTATCATCATGACTTCAAACATCGGTGCGCGACAGATCAAAGATTTCGGGCAAGGCGTCGGGTTTGGTACCGCAGCAAAAAAAGCCCAAGAAGGGGATCACAATCGTGGAGTCATTGAGAAAGCACTGAAAAAAGCTTTTGCCCCGGAATTTTTGAATCGTATTGACGACGTTGTTGTGTTTAACTCCTTAGAAAAAGAGGACATCCACAAAATCATTGATATTGAGCTTAAAAAAGTCGTTCATCGTATCGAAGATTTAGGCTACAAAATTGAGCTATCTAAAGAAGCGAAGGAATTTATCGCTGATAAAGGATTCGACAAACAATACGGTGCGCGTCCACTAAAAAGAGCGATCCAGAAGTATATCGAAGATTTGTTAGCAGAAGAGATAGTAAACAATCGTTTAACTGAAGGGGATCAAATAGTTCTAGACCTAGAAGATTCGAAAGAGAGTCTGATCGTTCAACGATCTACAACCACAGAAAGCGCCGATTAAAGATTAAACAAAACGCAGCGTTTTGACAGATCTGCTGCAGAAGAAGTAATAATTCTAGATTCTAAATAGAATAATGTTAAAAAGAGTGCAGGTTTCTGTGCTCTTTTTTTGTTTTGAAGTACTTTGCTCGCCTAGAATTCATCAATCATGATCGTATTAAAATTTGGAGGTAGTTCTGTAGCCGATTCAGAACGCCTTGACAAGGTGGTAACTATTATAAAATCCCATGCCGCGAACGACCGCGTAACGGTGGTTGTTTCAGCGTTCGGAAACACCACTAATCTTTTAACTACGGCCCTTCAATCGGCTTCAGTACAAGATAATGAGTACTTAGATTCACTAGAGAGTGTCTTCGCTAAGGTAGATGCGATTTCTGAAAGCCTCGAGCTTTCTGAGGCTACAACCAATGCAATTACAAAACACAAGGAAGAGCTTTCGAAAATGCTAGAAGGGGTATTTTTAACTAGAGAAGCAGGGCCGCGAATTACCGATAAAATATTGGGAACAGGCGAGCTATTTTCTTCTTTACTCTTAACCGAAAAACTCAATAGCTCAGGAAGCAAGGCGATTTGGAAAAACTCTTACCATTTCATCAAAGTAAGTGACGAAAACGGTGAGAATAAGGTAATGCAAAAACCTTCTTATCGTTCGATGCAAAGTTTGCTAGAACACGATGAGGTTGTTGTTGTTCCAGGTTTTATCGCAAGTACTGAAAATGGGGTTCCCGCCACTCTAGGCCGAGGAGGATCTGATTTTTCAGCCGCACTTTATTCAGCAGGGCTGGAAGCAAGTAAACTATTCATCTATACCGACGTAAGTGGGATATATACAGCAGATCCAAGAGTCGTAAAACAAGCACGACCCGTTGAAAAACTTTCTTATCGAGAGGCTTTAGAATTATCGCATTTCGGAGCTAAGGTATTGTATGCCCCATCGGTACAACCTGCCTTTGAAAAAAAGATTCCAATTTACATCAAGAACACCTTTGAACCCGATGCTCAAGGCACGCTAATTCAGGATCTTTCAACCGATAAAAATGCAACTACCGTAAGCGGTATTACTCATTTAGAGTCAATTTCTTTGATTACTGTTGAGGGCGCCGGTATGATTGGACGATTCGGATTCGCCAAACGCTTTTTCGAAGCCATAGGTAATGAAAAAATTAATATCATATTAATTACCCAAGCCTCTTCAGAATATTCCTTGTGCGTTGCTGTCGCTACAGAAGATGCACACCGAGCAAAAGCAGTAATCGATCGAGAATTTGCGCTAGAGATCGAGACGCGCAGAATACAGCCGGTAACTGTAGTTTCTGATTTAAGTATCGTTGCGCTGGTAGGAGAGCAAATGAAGAGTCATACTGGAGTAAGTGGCAAGCTCTTTAGTAGTCTAGGAGCGAATAACATCAACATCGTAGCCATCGCACAAGGTTCTTCGGAGCGAAACATCTCCTTTGTCATCGAACAAAAGAATGTCAAGAAAGCGTTGAACACCATCCATGAACGTTTCTTTGAGCGTCAACGAAAGCAAGTAAATCTATTTGTGGTTGGTGTTGGAACCGTTGGTTCTCGCCTGTTAAATATTCTCAACAATCAAAAAGAGCACTTGCTCGAAAAACTATCGATTGACCTTCGCGTTGTAGGAATTAGCAACTCTAGAAAGATGAGTTTCATACCTGGCGGGCATAACCTAGAAGATTGGAAAAAACCAATCGAGTCAGGAAAACCTGCAAGTATAGAGACCTTCATAAGTACCCTAACAGAGCTCAATCTACGTAACAGTATTTTTATCGACAATACAGCGAGTGACCTCGTTGCTAACACCTATTATCGACTATTATCCCAAGGAATTGGAGTCGTTACCTGTAATAAGATAGCGTGCTCTTCAGACCTAGACAATTATAAAATCCTACAGAAAGAAAGTATAAGAGGACAAGTTCCTTTCTTTTATGAAACCAACGTAGGTGCAGGATTACCCATCATAGATACCCTTAAAAATCTCATCGATTCTGGAGATTCAGTGAACTCTATAACTGCGGTTCTTTCAGGAAGTTTAAATTTCATTTTCGATACGTATAACGGTTCTGAACCTTTCGAATCAATTGTTCGACAAGCAATGACGGGTGGATACACCGAACCAGACCCAAGAATCGATCTGAGCGGTCTCGATGTAAAGAGAAAGCTATTGATCTTGGCGCGAGAGAGTGGTTATCCATTAGAAATTGAGGATATCAAAACTGCTCCTTTTCTCCCTGATAAGGCTGCCAATGCCACGAGTATCGATGCGTTTTTAGACGCACTAAAAGAGAACGAATCTCATTTTCAATCCCTCTTTGAGAGTGCTAATAGCAAAGGAAATAAATTGAAGTTTGTAGCCGAGCTGTATAAAGACGAAAATGATCAACTCATTACTAAAGTCGGGCTAAAAGCGGTCTCCCCTGATTCAGATTACTACAACCTATCCGGCAGTGACAATATTCTGATTCTATATACGGATCGTTACCGCTCTCAACCCCTTGTTATTAAAGGAGCTGGTGCTGGAGCAGATGTAACCGCCTCAGGTTTATTTGGGGACATTATTAGAGCAAGCAATCAACGATGAAAAACTCAATACGCATATGGTGTCCTGCTTCTGTAGCTAACATTAATGTTGGATTTGATGCACTGGGCTTTTGCCTTTCTGACGCTGGTGATGAAATTATTGCTGAACGCGTTGATAGCCCTGGGGTTCATCTCGGAGAACTCAAAGGGTTCCCTACCCCTAATAAGCCCGAAGAAAATGTGGCCTATGTGGCAGCTAACTCGGTTTATCGAGCTGCCAAAGAACCGAACATCGGAATTCGATTAAACATCAATAAAAGAATTAAGCCAGGCAGTGGAGTCGGAAGTAGTGCAGCAAGCGCCGTCGGAGGCGCATTCGCTGCAAATGAGCTACTCGGCAGACCATTTACCAAAGAAGAATTACTGCCCTTTTGCATCGACGGGGAGGCAATCGCTAGTAAAACACGACATGCTGATAATATCGCTCCGGCACTCTTAGGAGGATTTTGCTTAGTGGTCACTCAAGACGATCATTTAGCGGTAAGTCTAGAAACCGATTTAGATCTACATTACGTAGTTGCGCATCAACAGATCGAGATTAAAACCTCTACTTCGAGAACGGTAATACCCCGAGAGATCCCTTTAGAGACAGCGATCAAACAATGGAGTAATCTCGGAGGCTTTACGGCTGCTTTGTTCAAAAACGACAAAGATTTGCTCGCCTATTGTGCGAAAGACTTTGTGGTAGAGACTCACCGAAAGTCTCAAATTCCTCACTTTGATGAATTGAAAGAATTAGCAGTGGCTAATGGAGCTTTAATTTTTGGGATTTCTGGCTCAGGACCCTCGGTATTTGCCTTATGTGAAAGTGACCAAAACGCAAAGGCAGTAAAGGAATCCTTTGATCAACTTTTGACAAAAAAAGAACATGCCTACCATCTGTATTCTGGTAGCGTAGATAAAAAAGGAGTTCATGAACTACTATAATTTAGGTTCACGTTCGATCATCACTTCATTTAGTGATGCTGTTATTCAAGGAATCGCACCTGACCGATCACTTTATTTTCCAGAGCGAATTCCTCAACTTTCGTCCGATCTTTTAAAAGATATCGCTGATATTCCACTCATTGAATTAGCGATAGAAGCAATGCACCCCTTTACTTCGCCCGATCTTAGTAAAAAAGAGCTAGGATTAATTCTAGAAAATACCTTGGACTTTGAATTTCCGTTAGTAGAAATTGGTCCCCACTATACTTTAGAATTATTTCATGGCCCTACACTAGCATTCAAGGATGTCGGTGCTCGATTTATGGCGCAATGTCTAGGCAAATTCGCGGGGCGAAAAAACTGGAGTTCTAAAACTACGGTTCTAGTAGCGACCTCAGGAGATACTGGTGGTGCGGTTGCCAACGGATTTCTCGGTGTTGAAGGTGTTGATGTGGTTATTTTATTTCCCGAAGGAAAAGTGAGTGAGGTGCAGGAACTTCAAATGACTACGTTAGGTCAAAATATTACAGCACTTGAAGTTAAAGGAAGCTTTGATGATTGTCAGTTCTATGTAAAGTCAGCTTTCGTTGATGAGGATCTAATCAGTCACAGAAGACTTACCTCAGCAAACAGCATTAACGTAGCGCGCTGGTTACCTCAAATGCTATATTATTTTGCCGCCTATCAAAACTTAAAAAGGATTGGAGACTCGAGAACGCCAGTATTTTCAGTTCCTTCAGGAAATTTCGGAAATATTTGTGCAGGTATGATGGCTAAAGAAATCGGGTTACCCCTAGAACGTTTTATCGCTGCAACTAATATTAATGATACCGTAGTTCGCTATTTAAATAGCAAGGTCTACGCACCTAAACCTACCACTCCTACCCTCTCTAACGCAATGGATGTTAGTGACCCCTCTAACTTTATCCGAATCGAAGAATTGTTTAAAAAACAAGAA
>JAYPSS010000036.1:0-10998 GCA_038133115.1 Flavobacteriaceae bacterium
ATTGATTTTGAAAATACCGATGAGAAACTTCTAAAAGAAATTAATACCGGGGCATGCCTTAAATTAACCGGAAAGTTAGAAGAGAGTCAAGGAAAAGGTCAAAGCGTTGAAGTGCAAGTAGAAACACTCGAATTACTAGGATCCTCTGACCCTACTCAATAGCCAATTCAACCAAAGAAACACAGTTTAGAGTTTCTTCGTGAGAAAGCTCACCTGCGCATTAGAACGAGTACCTTTTCGGCAATCATGCGCGTTCGTTCAAAACTAGCATTTGCCGTTCATCAATATTTTAACGAGCAAGGATTCTTCTACATGCACACCCCGATTATTACCGGGTCAGATGCTGAAGGGGCTGGGGAAATGTTCAGGGTTTCAACCTTAGACCCAAAGAATCCACCGCTCAACGAGGAAGGAACTATCGACTACAAGGAAGACTTTTTCGGAAAAGAAACGAATCTCACTGTTTCTGGACAGCTTGAAGGAGAAACCTATGCCATGGGGCTCGGGAAAATCTACACCTTCGGTCCAACCTTTAGGGCAGAGAATTCGAATACTTCAAGACACCTTGCAGAGTTCTGGATGATCGAACCAGAAATGGCCTTTTACGATCTCGAAGACAACATGGAACTCGCAGAGGACTTTATTAAGTATACCCTTCGTTATGTGCTCGAGCACTGTAAAGAAGACCTCGAATTTCTTGAAAACAGATTACAAGACGAAGAAAAAACCAAACCTCAGAACGAGAGAAGCCCAATGCCACTTATCGAGAAACTTCGTTTTGTGGTAGACAACGAATTCAAGAGAGTAAGTTACACGGAAGCCATTGAAGT
Organism: Flavobacteriaceae bacterium; assembly: GCA_038133115.1. Lineage (GTDB taxonomy): Bacteria > Bacteroidota > Bacteroidia > Flavobacteriales > Flavobacteriaceae > UBA3478. The sequence continues at coordinate 831 of JAYPSS010000036.1, forward strand.
TTTACGAAACTCAAAAGCCAATAAGAAGAAGCGTTTTCAATATCCAGTTGATGAATGGGGTATCGATTTGCAAAGTGAACACGAAAGATACCTTGTTGAGAAGCATTTTAACGCACCTGTTATCCTCTATAATTACCCGGCTAACATCAAAGCCTTCTACATGCGCTTAAATGACGATGAGAAGACCGTAAGAGCAATGGATGTACTTTTCCCAGGTATCGGAGAGATCGTCGGAGGATCACAACGAGAAGAGCGCCTAGATGTTCTGAAAAAGAAAATGGAAGTTTTGGGTATTGATGAAGAAGAACTTTATTGGTATCTCGATCTTAGACGCTTTGGATCGGCGGTCCACAGCGGTTTTGGCCTCGGATTCGAAAGACTCGTTTTATTTGCAACGGGTATGGGAAATATCCGAGATGTCATACCTTACCCACGTACACCGCAGAACGCAGAATTTTAAGACATGTTAAAGCAGCATCTTCAATTAAAGCTAAGTCAAAAGCTGTCACCACAGCAGATTCAGCTGATGAAGTTAATTCAGCTGCCCACTCAAGCATTTGAGGAACGTATTAAGCAAGAGATTGAAGAAAATCCTGCCTTAGAAACAGGCAAAGAAGAATCTGAAGACCCCTTCGAAATCGAAACAAATGACGACTTTGAATCGACCGAAGAAGATCAATCTGAGGAAATCAATATTGAAGAGTATCTCAGTGATGACGACACTCCAGATTACAAAACGACGCTATCGAGTTCTCCAGCTGAAGATGAAAATCAAACACCCTATGCTGCAGGACAAACCTTCTATGGTTATTTAATCGAGCAGCTATCCACCTTTAATCTAGAACCTGAGCAATATCTAATCGCAGAATATTTAGTAGGAAGTCTAGATGAGAGTGGTTACCTCAGAAGACCGCTAGAGGATATTATCGACGACCTGGCATTTAGTGTAGGTTTATTTATAAGTGAAGACCAACTAAAAGAGACCTTAGTAACCGTCCAGCAATTAGATCCAGCAGGGATCGGAGCAAGAGATATTGCCGAGTGCCTTAGTCTTCAACTAAAACGTCAAACAAAAAGTACATCACGTGATTTGGCGATCGAAATCATCGATGAAAGTTTTGACTTGTTCTCTAAAAAGCACTTTGATAAAATCCTGCAAAAGCACAAAATCGATGAAGGCGATTTAAAAACAGCGATTGCAAAAATTGAAAGACTTAATCCTAAACCTGGAGGAGGTTTTTCATCAGGACTCCGAATGAATCGCCAAATTGTACCAGACTTTATTTTGAGGATTGAGGACGATCAAATCGACCTACAACTCAATGCAAGAAATGCACCAGAACTTCACCTCTCACGTTCTTATAAAGAACTTTTTGAGACCTATAAACAAGGAGGGAGTAATGCCGCACAAAAGGAGGCCGTACAGTTTGTAAAACAAAAATTGGATGCGGCAAAATGGTTCATCGATGCCATCAGACAACGACAACAAACCCTAATCGTCACTCTACAGGCGATTGTCAACTATCAAACCGCCTATTTTTTAAGTGGGGATGAAAGGGATTTAAAACCAATGATTTTAAGAGATATTGCAGAACGAACCGGTCTTGATATTTCTACCATATCACGCGTAGCCAATAGCAAGTATATAGACACCCCATACGGTACTCAACTCGTAAAAAGCTACTTCTCTGAGGCAATGACTAACGAAGAAGGAGAGAGCGTATCTACTAGAGAAATTAAATCTATCTTAAAAGAACTCATCGAATCAGAAGACAAAAGCAAGCCCCTTACCGATGAGAAATTAGGCAAACTACTAAAGGAAAAAGGATACAAAGTGGCTCGACGAACCGTCGCAAAATATCGTGAACAACTCGACCTGCCCGTTGCGCGATTACGAAAAAGCTTATCATAAAAAAAGGCCTCCGACGGAGGCCTTTTTAAATAATATCAGCAAACTATAATCTACTGAATGTTGTTGAAGGCATTACCCTCATAAGTTGTATAGTTTACTTTCAGTGCATTTACTTTTCTAAGCTCTTGCTTAATATCCATAACAATACCCATAGAGGCATTTTTATCGACTTTAAGAGCCGTTGTAAGTACATTCTGAAGTTCCTGTGGTTTGGTAGCTCTTTCTGCTAAAACATAAGAACCTACCTCACTAACATTCGCGAACTTATCGTTTAACTGAATCTTAGGCTCTTCTCCAAAAGTCTTTATATATTCTTGGGTTGGCTTACCAGCGTAGATGTATATCACACGGTCCTTTTTCTCGAGTTTCTTAATCTGATCGGCATTAGGAAGGACATTCTCTACAAGTAGCGAGCTATCCTTCATGGTAGTTACGGTCATAAAGAAAAAGAGTAGCATGAATACGATGTCAGGTAGCGAAGCTGTCGATACCGCTGGCAAATCCCCGTCTTTTTTCTTGGCAAATTTTGACATGATCTCTAATTCTTAAAATTAAATTTTACTCGTTTCAGCCTCAGAGAGTTTTTGAGGGAATAGCTCTTGAATACGCTGAACCTTCTCTTTGAGTTCGTCACGAACACTAGAAGGAGTTTCAGGGTTTAGATACTCGCTCTCCATCTCTGTGAAGTCTCTATTGTACAAACGACGAGACTCACGGTTTCTAAGGTCGTTATAGGCACCAACTAATTCATTTTGAACAGTAATGTAGGTCTTGTACGCTGTTTCACGATCGTTCCTCAAAGAGATAATTGCCTTTTGAGGATTATCTGATGAAGATGCGTCACGCTTTCCTTGACAATAATTACAGTACTCTGGTGAACCTGCAGGTGCTCCACCGTTATCTAAAAATGCAATAGCTGCATCTCTAAGATCTTCTAGGTTCAAAAGCTCTTCTTCAACTAAAAGCTGACCAGACTTATTGATACTTACGGTGAAGATATTCTTTTGCTTAATTACAACATCGGTATCAGGCGGTTCAATCGGCGGAAGCATTCGGTCGAGTCCAGCATCTGTTTCAATAGTAGTAGTTACTAGGAAAAAGATGAGTAGCAAGAATGCGATATCCGCCATAGAGCCGGCATTAACCTCTGGTGCTCCTTTTCTTCTTGGCATATCTCTGAATTTTTATCTTCCGGTTAAACGCTTTAGGCTAGGAATTACCATAAGTACAATCGCGATAAGCACCATTCCGAAGAAGATGTTTAGCAGCGTACCAATAGTTTTTACCGTACCCACGGTTGTAGTTAATCCTCTTTCTGTTTGTACTGCCTCAACAACGGTTTCTTCACCACCTGCCATTAGGTAACCAACAAGTGTAAGTACTCCTGCGAATGCAAGAGTTTTAAGAACTCGCTTAAGACCACCTTCTGAAGTAAAAGTCTTTTTCAATCCAAAGAATACAGAAGCAGCAGTAGCAATTAACAATAATAGGAATACGATCTTAAACATAAGATCCATTGGAAGGCTCTCAATCGCCTGGCTTGGCGGCATATCCGAAGCTGGTAGGCTGTACCAAAGGATCGCTGAAAGCACCCCTAGGACGATTAGAACTATTTTAATGATTTTGTGCATGACTTAAGATTTTATACGTTCTACAAATTACTTCTTAGAAGCGGCAAGCATGTCGATTAATGAGATAGAAGAATCTTCCATATCATTTACAATCGCATCAATTTTTGCAATAATGTAGTTGTAGAAAATCTGAAGGATAATCGCAGTAATAAGACCAAATACAGTAGTTAAAAGTGCTACCTGGATATCACCTGCAATAAGTGAAGCCGATAGGTTACCTACAGCAGCAATCTTTTGGAAGGCCTGAATCATACCGATTACCGTACCCATGAATCCAAGCATCGGCGCGATAGCGATGAAAAGTGATAACCAAGAAACGTTTTTCTCAAGTTGTCCCATTTGAACCCCTCCATAAGAAACAACCGCTTTCTCAGCAGCCTCAAGACCTTCGCCTGAACGCTCTAAACCTTGGTAGTAAATTGAAGCAACAGGACCAGCAGTCTCACGGCAAACATTTTTTGCCTCTTCAACTCCACCTGAAGCTAAAGCCGCCTCAACACTCTCTTTAAGTGCAGCAGTGTTAGTTGTAGCCATATTTAGGTAAATGATACGCTCAATGGCAACAGCAAGACCTAAGATAAGACAAAGAAGAACGATACCCATGAAGGCAGGACCTCCTTGAATAAACTGCTCTTTAAGCACTTGAGTGAATCCTTTAGAAGCAGCAGCCTCTTCTTGTAGAACAGCTGCAGAAGCAGAAGCTGAACCTAAGATGAACATTCCAGCAGTAGCTAAGGTTAACGATATTTTTTTCATTTTTTTGACTTAAAATTTGTTAGTTAACGAGTTAAAGATAAAAAATAATGTTTTGCTCTTTTAGAAGCGATGACCAAGAAACAAAAAATAACAGACGTAAAAAAATTGCTTGCGTTAAATTCTAGAAATTTCACCACATAATGGGGAAATGAGTGTTTTTCTAAAGTCCACTATATCCAAATTTAGAGCACCTAAAACCATCGCCTTAGCAAGCGTAGCTTCGGTAGTCATATCTCCTCCATCAAGAACACCAAACTTTTTAAAATCATTACTTGCCTCATACATACCCATAGAGACAGACCCTTTAGCACATTGGGTACAATTAATAACAGTAATAGCTTTCTCTTGACAATATTGGAGCATTCGAACTAGCTCCTTAGATTTCATAGCATTTCCTGCACCAAAGGTTTCAAGTACAACCGTTTTAATTCCATCTGCTTGCTCCACTAAACGAAAAGCCCATTCAGACATATTCGGATGCAACTTTAATAAGTATACAGATGCAGGAATATTAGACAGTGACCCAATACCCTGAATAGCGTTTGTTCGAATAAAGTTTCGAATGTCATAATCAAGATGTACCCCAACTGTAATTAAGGGTTGCATGTTTGGAGAACTAAAAGCCTCGAAATGCTCAGCACTTAGCTTAATACTACGATTCGCTCGATATAATTTGTACTCGAAGTACAATCCAACCTCTCTTAGTATAGGCTCATTATTAGCATTCCTTAAACTCGCTATTTGTACAGAAGTAATTAAATTCTCTTTTGCGTCGGTTCTAAGATCTCCTATAGGTAATTGAGACCCCGTAAAAACGACCGGTTTATTTAAACCTAAAAGCAAAAAACTTAACGCTGAGGCTGAATAACTCATGGTATCCGATCCATGAAGAACAACGAATCCGTCGTAATCGGTTTCATTGGTGAGAATCAAATCTCGAATTTCGATCCAATCTGCCGCTTCTATTTCTGAACTGTCTTTGGGAGCGGCAACACTCACATGATGAATATCACAATCTAGTTGACGTAGCTCCCCCACCCGGTCGAGTAAACGATCAAAATTTAACGGCGCAAGGCTACCTGTTTCTGGGTGCCTGCGCATCCCAATCGTACCTCCGGTATAAATAAGTAAAATCTTTGGTCTCATCACCGTTTAAAGATACGAAGTGAATTCGATGAGGTAATCTTCGCCAACTCTTCGGTTGAAATCTGATAAATAGCCGCTACTCTGTCAGCGATAAGTCTGAGATAGGCCGGTTCATTTCGCTTTCCTCTGTGCGGAACAGGAGCGAGATAAGGCCCATCCGTCTCTAGCACTATATGTTTTAGGCTTATTTGCGACAAAAAGGTGTCAATTTTCCCATTTTTAAATGTAGCAACACCTCCGATTCCGAGGTGAAGCCCGAGGTATATGGCATGCTTAGCCTGTTCAAGATTTCCGGTGAAGCAGTGTAAAATACCAGTAATGGTATGACCTTGCTCCTTTATTCGCTCGACAGACTCGAATACTTCATCAAAAGCATCGCGGCAATGAATAACAATCGGCAAGTTGCGCTCACTCGCCCAGACCATTTGCTTCTCAAAAGCATAGATTTGGGCCTCTTTAAAGCTGTCACCCCAATAGAGGTCAATACCAATTTCACCCACAGCAACAGCGTCAATAGTATCCAAACGCTCCTTGACATGTTGTAGTTCAGATGCTACATTTTCTTTAACATGTGTCGGATGTAATCCGGCCATCAAATGCACCCGATCAGGGTAGGCCTCTAGAACCTGATCCATGGCTGCTGAGAATTCAGAGTCAATAGCAGGCAAAAAAAAGCGGGTGACTCCCCGCTTTTCGGCCTCAGCTACAAGAGCAGGCAAATCATGCGCAAAATCATCGGCGTAAAGATGAATATGCGTGTCTGTAAGATTCATTTATAACTCAAGGGCATTTTTCGCATCCCCATCCATTAAATGAGTGATTGGATCTTCAATAGCTTCTTTTATAGCAACGAGGAATCCAACTGATTCTCTACCATCGATAATTCGGTGGTCGTAAGAAAGCGCTAAATACATTACTGGAGCTATGGCAACCGCACCATCTTTAACGACAGGGCGTTCTACGATATTATGCATACCCAGAATCGCACTTTGCGGAGGGTTGATAATTGGCGTGCTTAGCATTGAACCAAATACTCCGCCATTTGAAATGGTAAAAGTACCTCCGGTCATTTCATCAACAGTGATAAGGCCATCGCGAGCTCGAAGTGCCAAACGTTTAACCTCGTCCTCTACACCTCTAAAGCTCAATTCCTCGGCATTGCGAATTATTGGAACCATTAAACCTTTAGGTCCCGAAACTGCGATACTGATATCACAAAAATCATAAGAGATCATTTCTTTTCCGTCAATCATAGAATTTACCGCTGGGAAAAGTTTAAGCGCTCTAATTACAGCTAGGGTAAAGAAAGACATAAATCCTAGTCCTACCCCATGCTTATCCTTAAACGTATCCTTATACTCTTTTCTTAAAGCAAAGACCGCACTCATATCTACCTCATTAAAGGTAGTAAGCATGGCCGTTTCGTTCTTCGCCGACACCAATCGTTCTGCCACCTTACGACGAAGCATAGAGAGCTTGGTTCTCGACTCTGAACGATTTGCTCCCGGAGCAAAACTTCCCATTGCAGGAGTTGCATTTAGCACATCCTCTTTAGTGATTCTTCCATCTCTTCCCGTTCCCGAAATTGAATCAGCCGTTAACCCTTTTTCATTCATGAGTTTTGCTGCCGCCGGAGAAGGAGTACCCGTTGCGTAAGTTGCCTTTTCTGAATGAGCAACCGCAGGCGTTTCTACCTTAACTGCAGGCGCCGGTGACTCACTTTTAGTAGTACTAGAAGAACTTCCTTCAGGAGCCTCTGCTGAGGTATCGATCAAACACACTACTTGACCAACAGCTACCGCATTGCCTTCTTCTGCTTTCAAAGTAATGATACCGCTCGCTTCTGCTGGGAGCTCTAAAGTGGCTTTATCTGAATCTACCTCAGCGATTGCCTGGTCCTTTTCAACGTAATCACCGTCGCTGACCAACCAAGTTGCGATCTCTACTTCGGTAATTGATTCTCCCGGTGAGGGAACTTTCATTTCTAGAATCATGATATGTACTTATCGTTATAAGTTGAAATTATCTTTTGTTTTGTCAAATACGTACTCTATTACCTGTTTATGACGTCGAGCTGCACGAACTGCACTACCGGCAGCAGGTGCTCCATAAAATCTTCGAGACGCCACTCTAAAGTTGCGAGCCGCTGGGTAATGTAATAATAGATGTCCATAGGCACCCATATTTCTAGGTTCCTCTTGAGCCCAAACTACATCCTCAACAGATTTATATTGTTCTAAAAGCGCGTCGAGCTCTTCGGTAGGTAGCGGAAACAATTGTTCTAAACGAACCAACGCCACATCATCTCTTCCCGTTTCATCTCGGTAAGCTAATAAGTCGTAATAAAATTTACCTGTACAAAGAACCAATGTTTTCGCTTTATTAGGCTTCACATCCTGATCGGTGATGACAGGCATAAAAGTACCTTGAGCCAATTCTTCTTTCGTCGAAACTACTTTCGGATGACGAAGCAAACTCTTAGGGGTAAATACTACCAAAGGTTTTCTAAATGGAGCCTTTTGCTGTCTTCGAAGTACATGGAAAAGGTTCGCCGGAGTGGTTACATCAACCACATACATATTATCCTTAGCACAAAGTTGAAGGTAACGCTCCATACGAGCAGAAGAGTGCTCGGCTCCTTGACCCTCATAACCATGAGGAAGAAGTAGCACTAATCCATTTTGCATCTTCCATTTATCTTCAGCCGAGGACAGGTATTGATCAATGACGATTTGAGCCCCGTTAGAGAAGTCTCCAAATTGAGCCTCCCAAAGCGTCAAGGTTTTCGGGCTAGACATGGCATAACCGTAATCGTAAGCCATAACCGCATACTCGGAAAGTAGCGAGTTGTAAATGTGAAGTTTTCCGTTTTGATGTTCTCCCAACTGATTGAGCAATACAATCTCTTCTTCGTTCGATTCTGTCTTTATTACCGCATGGCGGTGAGAGAAAGTTCCTCGCTCTACATCCTGTCCGGTAAGTCGAACGTTATTTCCCTCTTCGATCAGTGAAGCATAGGCTAAAAGCTCACCCATCGCCCAATCTAGGCTGTTGTCCTCGAAGTACATTTTTTTACGGGCATCTATTAGGCGCTCGATCTTTCTTAATGCCTTCTTATCTGAAGGAATGCTAGTGATTTTTTCGGCCAATGCGGTCAGCTTCTCCATCGGATAACTCGTATCAATCAACTCCATCATCTCTGTCGAGGTAGCGAGCTTTGAAAAACCAGACCATTCATCCTGCATAAACGGCGTAATTACCGTCTTTTCAATCTTACGAGAATCGATCAAATCTTCTTCGAGCATATTCTTGTAAGAAGCCTCTAGCCCTGCCACATAATTGGAGTCGATTACACCACTAGCTAACAGTCGCTCAGCATAAATATCTCGTGGATTTTTATGTTTAGCGATCGCCTTGTAAAGCAACGGTTGAGTAAACTTAGGCTCATCTCCCTCGTTGTGACCATATTTTCGATATCCTAAGAGGTCAATAAAAATATCACGGGCAAATCTCATTCGATATTCTAAGGCAAATATGGAAGCATGAACCACAGCCTCTACATCATCCGCGTTTACATGAAGCACTGGAGACAAGGTAACCTTGGCTACATCGGTACAATACGTAGATGAACGTGCATCAAGGTAATTAGTTGTAAAACCGATTTGGTTATTGACCACCATATGAATGGTACCTCCAGTCTGGTATCCATCTAATCGAGCCATCTGAACGACCTCATATACCACACCTTGTCCAGCTATAGCAGCGTCTCCGTGTATGAGTATTGGTAGAACTTCAGAAGGATTTAACGGGTGATCATTATCTTGTTTCGCTCGAGTAATTCCTTCAACGATACCATTCACGGTCTCGAGATGTGAAGGGTTAGGAGCGATGTTCATATTTACGATATGACCATTGTTGGTTTCGCGTTTAGAAGTCCATCCCAAGTGATATTTCACATCTCCATCAAAGATGGCTTCCTCATAGTCTTTGCCATCAAATTCAGAAAAAATATCCTTAGGTGACTTGCCGAAGATATTTGTGAGTACATTAAGGCGACCACGGTGAGCCATTCCCATGATAAATTGCTTCACACCTTGATCTGCTGCATGTTCGATGATGGCATCTAAGGCGGGAATTAAAGATTCATTCCCCTCTAGCGAAAAACGTTTTTGACCTACGTATTTGGTATGTAAGAAACTCTCGAAACTAACTGCTTGATTCAGTTTTTCGAGGATATAACGCTGCTTATCAGGGCTAAATTGAGATCGATTGTCGTTTTGATTCAAATAGCTTTGAATCCATTCAATACGTTCGGGAGTTCTAATATACATGTACTCCACACCGATAGAATCGCAATAAATACGCTCGAGATGATCGATGATTGAACGCAGTGACGATGCCCCAATTCCGAGAATTTCTCCAGCGTTAAAAGTGATGTCTAAGTCTGACTCAGACAATCCGAAGTTAGACAACTCAAGAGTAGGACTATACTTTCTTCGCTCACGAACTGGGTTGGTCTTGGTGAATAAATGTCCACGTGATCGATATCCATTGATCAGTTTGACTACCTGAAACTCTTTCTGTACCGATTCAGGCACAGCAGCAGTGATTCCATTTTTAGCATTACTTATTTGACCCTCTGCAAGTTCTTCGAGATCCCAATCTTCTAGTACGCTTTCTGCACCAAAGTCAAATCCTTGAAAGAATGCCTTCCAACTGGGCT
>JAYPSS010000037.1:0-10230 GCA_038133115.1 Flavobacteriaceae bacterium
GTACGATGTTCGCCATCTAATTGATGTACACTAATGGTGTAGTGATTTAAATAGTAGCGATTGTAAATGACCCATGCAGCGTATTCACTTTCTTCAAGTAGCGCCTTGTAATCTTCAAGGGTGGGCAATTGCCAAAGAGGCTTGTGAAAAAACTCGGTTACTTCGTCTACATGGTTTAAATCAATCGAATCTACAGGGTCTGTAGTAATGGTACCCGTATATTTTGTAATTATTTGCTGGGTCTTTTCTGAAAGATCTTTAACCCGTAATTCGCTGATAAATACCCTAGGCAATTCGTCATCAGGCGGAGCATACCAGTGTGCATCGAGTTTTTTGCCTTCAAAAAAGAAGTAGTCGCGCTTCTCATAACCATGAGCAAGAAAGATTTTCTCAAAGGAGGCAATTCCAAGATTTTTAACTCCCATCGTTCGAAACGCAATGTGGTCGTTAAGGATCTCTGATTGTCCGGCAACAATACCATGAGACACCATGGCGTCAGTTATTTTCTGTACGTCAGGGACTCGGTCTCTGTATACAGCAAAGACTCCTTGCAGAATCTTTGAAATGGCAGAATTATTCGATAAATGCATACCTTAAAATTACGAATTGTAAAGCTTGCCTGATGGGGTCTCTAAGAAGGTTTTGTAGTCGATATCTTCTTGTTTGATAAATCCTTTTTGTGGGAGTTTATTGTCGGCTACCATCTCAACCGTTGCTGCGATTGCTGCAGCCGTCGTCCAGGAGATAGCTCTCCATTTGTGACCTCCGATTTCGATAGGGTAAAAGGCCTTCCAATATTCTGCTCTGGCTATTTTGTCGCCCTTCCAACCTTCAACTACGGCATAGACGTAAACCACATCTTCTTCTACTGGAGGTTTTGCGTTGGTGAGCACACGCTCTAAAGTCTCGAAATCATCTTTCATAATTAACTCATACATTAAAAAGCGCATGAGTTTACCGTGACCTGGATACCTCATTGTCTTATAATTCAAGGTATCTACTTTTCCTTCAAGTGTTTCGCAAAGGGTTCCTAAACCACCCGAGGTAGAGAAAGCTTCGAATTCTTGACCTTCAATGGATATGTATTCGGTCCCCTCGAGGGATGGGACCATTTTTCGCACCCCATTGTGAATGACCTCTGCGTCATTTAAATACTCGTTGAGAACTCCGTAAGAAGACCAGGTAAAGGAATAGGCCAATAAACCGTTCGGATATCTCGGCAAAGCCCCCACTCGTAGTTCAACGTCACGAACCTTCGTGAATGCTTTTGTAAGATCAAATCCCATAATGCCGATAAACCCCGGTGCTAATCCACACTGAGGCACCATAGCTGCTTTAGCAGTGTCTGATAGCGATCGGATATAATTGGTGGTCGGTACATCTTCAGTTAAGTCGAAATAATGGAGCCCAAAATCGTGTGCGAATTTTGCAATCGCTTTATTTAAAAAATAGGGTAAGGCCGATACTACCGTATCAAATCCTTTTAAAGCCATTTCAATTTTAGAAGCATCAGATAGATCTAAGGTTACAGTATTGAAAGGGTGTTTATAGTCATAGTGTGGAGGTTGTTTGTCGAATCCCGTCACCTCAAAGCGTTCAGAAAGTAAAGTGGCCACCAGTGTTCCTACTTTACCCAAACCTAGTACTGCAATTTTTTTCATTATTCTTGAATTATGTTATAAATGTAACGATAAGAGAATAGAATGTGATATTTTTATTGCATAATTTCATGAACATTTAAACAACCTAACATGCTATCATCCTATACTGACGGTTTTTTCTCTGTCGATCCTAAGCACGGCTTCCTGCCAATCGCTGAACCTTTAGCAAAATTGCCAGAAACTTTTTCAGGTTTACAGAGCCTCATTGATGAGATGCCGATTGTGAAAGACGATGGTTCTCCAGGCTTATTAGCTACAGAGGGAGCTTTTGAGAAGGCCGTTTTGGCACTCCCAAATTACTTGAGTCATATTCAGACAGAAAAGGATCCATTCGTGCTAGCTGCGCTTTTTCGTGCCTATGGGTTTGTGACCTCGGCCTATACCCTTGCGCCCTCTCATCATAGCTTTCTAAAGACGGATAAGTATGGAAAGGCGCACGAGGTGCTTCCGGCCAATGTGGCACAGCCCTTTGCTGCAGTAGCTGATAAGTTAGAAGTTTATCCTTGGATCGATTACCACTATGCCTACTCACTAGGGAACTATCAGAAAATCGATAAGTCGAAGGGTTTTGAATGGACGAACCTGGCGATGGCCGCTAAGTTCTCTGGAATGGATGATGAGCGTGGATTCATCATGCTACACGTAGATATCAATCAATATTCACCCGATCTAGTTAAAGCTGTTTATGGAATCGTAGAGAATGAAAATAGGGATGACCTTAATCGTGATGTTCATCTGTTAGCAGATACGCTCAAAAAGATGAATGATCGCCGAAGACTCATGTGGGAAGCATCAAGATGGAAACACTATAATGACTTTCGAGTTTTCATTATGGGGGTGAAGGGTAATGATGATATTTTCCCGAACGGTTTGCTTTACGAAGGCGTCTGGGAGGAACCTAAAGCTTTTAGAGGACAAACGGGTGCACAAGACAACATTATCCCGACCGCTGATATTGTGAGTGGGGTGATACATTACTATCCGCAAAATCAACTGACTTCGTATTTGATGGATCTTAGACAATACCGTCCGATGTGTATTCAAAATTTCTTTAAGGAACTCGCTGAACAAATGTCTAAGAAGCCACTTGCACAGCGACTCATCGAAGATGACAATCAAATAGGAATGCAAGGTCTTATGAAGGCCTACGAGGAGATTTATCTATTTAGAAATGGCCACTGGCAGTTTGTGCAGAAATACATTATGCAGAATACGGCTTACCCGAAGGCGACCGGAGGTACACCGATTACTTCTTGGATACCGAACCAAATCAAGGCCGTGTTAAGCGCGATGAAAGATTTGTCAAAGGCGATGCGCTCTACCCCAGAATTCTTAATGGAAGAGTGGCAAGAAGGCTATGATAAGAAGGTAAACCTCCTTAACAAGCAATTAGAGATTGTTGCTGTTGAAGCTTTTGATCCTGAGGCAGTCTTTAAACTTAACCTAGAACTAGGATACCAAGACTTTTAGACTTCTGCCGCTTAAGGAGCCTAGCCCTCCGAAGATTCCTCCGACAAGTCCCGTCACTGTAATTAGTGCACCCACACTGCCGTTTAGGGGCAATAAGACAGCGATCTTTTCGGCTAAGATGAAGTCATTCGAACTTGAGATACTGTAGGCTTGAATGGCCCACAATAGACCGATACTCAGTAGAGGTGAGAAGAATACAGAACTTCCTTTCAGACGAATGAAATAGCTGCTAATTGCCGTAGCAATAACAACACCCCACCAAGGAGTAAAGCTTTGAAGTAATAGGGCAAGACCGATGCTTAAAAGGCTATGAATTAGAATTCTTTTCATGGTTTTAATTGCGTTGTTGATTTGATTGCACTTGTGGGTTGTGCATTCGGCAGATAAATCAGTTCGTAATAGTCGCCGGCCGCCCATGTGTCGATCATTGAGTCGTAATAGCGGCTACCAGGATTACCCGATTGTCCGCCCGGATACACTCCCATCGCTTTAGTCTCTGAACTGAGTTCAACGATCATACGCCATGAAGGGCCATGCGTTTTGCTGGTTGCATTTACGATGCTTTTATTACCTCCGATAGGAATGTCAAAACGAGAAAATGCAGGTAGGGCTTGTAAGAGGTGTCCGACTTGAGTGCCCTTATAAGCGGCCCAGTCTAAGGACTCTCCGGTTTTCTTATACGCGTCTAGTTTTTTAACGGCTTCTTTGAATGCTAGTCGAGCCAGTGCCGAGGCATCTTCAGTTTCTGAAGTGCTTTTCAGATCAAAGAATGAATGATCAGCGTGGTATTTGGTCAGCCATATCGTCTGGTAGCTATCTGGTAGCTGTAAGGCCAGTTCGCTTTCGCGAAGCTCATCCCAGACCATTTTATAATACTCATCCCAGAGTGCTTCAAAAATTGAGGCGCCAATAGCATCGGTATGGTTGTAATAATCCCAAGACGACAAGGTACTATAATAAGCCTCTGAACTATTATTGACCTCTGGTTCGATCATCGACAAGAAGGTGGGTAAAATTTCTGCAGCCTTTAGGTTGTAGTTGTTGTTGTGAAGGTCTTTGAAGTCTTTTACAGAGAACTTTTCTTTTGATCTGAAGTAGTCGTTGATCACTCGATTGCGATACGTTTCATAGGTTGGGTCATAAACGTAGTAAGGGTAGTTCTCATCGGTCGGATGCTGATTCGCCGAACTCACAAATCCCCTCTCTGGATTACGTACATGCGGATTATGTTCTTGCGGAATAAAGGATTGCCATTCGTTTTGAGGGTTGGTGCCATCCATTACGAATTTGCCTTGCTCATTGAACTTATTGGCAATTTTACCTTGAATCCAAAGGGCAATATCATTGTCTTTTGATGCGAAAATGAAATTCTGAGCAGGTGCGATGTAGGTAGAAACTGCTGCCACATACTCCTCGTAGTTCTTAGCACGATTAAGACCTAGAAACGTGTTTTGGTTAGAGTTAGGGAGGTGTCCGATCCACTTCATTGCTAGGTTTTCTCTCCCGTTTCCTTTGAAGGTTTCGTCGTAGGTTATTGGGCCATAATGAGTGTATCTAACGGTATCTAGAACTGGGCTAGCTCCTTTTACCTTAATGGTTTCAACTACCTCTCGAATGTCGCGCCACTGGTCTCCATATCGATAGCGTTTTTTACTTTCATCTTCGAACTCAATTCGATACCAGTCTTTCACATCTCGGGTTGCATTGGTGACTCCCCATGCGATGCGGTCGTTAAATCCGATAATTACGCCTAGGGCTCCAGGGAGTGTTGCTCCCATTACATTGTGGTCTGGTGCAGAGAGCTGCATTACATACCATATTGAAGGAAGATTTAATCCTAAATGCGGGTCATTAGCTAGAAGCGGATTCCCACTTTCTGAGTGTTCCCCATTTACCGCCCAGTTATTACTCCCGTTATCGGGGTCTGGTTTTTCTAATACTTCATGTGTTTGAACAATCGCCTTAGAAACTCCTTCAGGACTTTCGGGTCTTTCTACTTTACCGAAGTCACTCCAGTCTCTTTCTCTTGGGATTACAGGGTCTTGATCAGCGATGAAATCGGGAAATAATAGATCGAACGTTTCTCTTCCGAATAGACTTAAGAAGTTGGTGTTTTCGAGATCCTCGTCGCGTCCGGCCAGCATATCGGTCATGTACATGAGAAGTAAGGCCGACTTTTCAGGTTGCCAAGTTTCTGGAGCATAGCCTAGAAGTTTGTATTCTACCGGATACTGCTCAGGAGTCAGCGAAGCAATATAATCGTTAACCCCGTTGCTATATGCGTATAGTCTTTTAGAAAGTACAGGGTCTTTTAGCATTTCGTTGATGGCATTTTGCGCTCCGAACACCATTCCCTTTCTGCGTTGTCCTCGGTCATATTCGATGGCTTTTTCTCCGATGATTTCAGAGAGACGTCCGGCCGCAGCGTAGGTCTGAAATTCCATCTGCCATAAGCGATGCATCGCAGTAATGTATCCTTGAGTATAGTAGAGATCTTCGTCGTTTTGAGCGAAAATATGAGGAATTAATTCTGAGTCGTAATGAACGGTCACTTCTGATCGAAGGCCATCTAGTTGCATGGTTGTCTCAGGAGATTCGCTTTGGTCGTTTTGCCAAAAACCCGTTTGAGGGCTCATGAAATTACCTAGGGCAGGTAGTGTTCCCCAGCCACGATTTGCAGCATAAACTAAAAAAAGAGTGAGCGCTGCACTGAATATGAATTTTATCAATTTCATTGAAAGAGCGATAATAAGGTTCTACAAGATAGTGTTTACGAATTATAGGTTGAAGAAGGCGAATACTAATAACAGCGCAAATACCACCATAAACACGATGGATTGTAAGAAGCTAGTCAAGAAGAAAAACAACAAGGTCTTCGGCCAACCTTTCTCAAAGAATCGCTTGAAACTAATGAGATAATAGATGAACCAACTCAACCCTAGAAGGCCTGAAATTAAACTAAACAATGACCAATTGGTTCTTGAGGCTAGCAGTTCGAGGCCTTTTTGAATAAACAGCAGAATGAAAAAACTAGTTGCAATGTGTAATACAAAAATCAAGTGATCAATATACCAGTAGTGTTTTCTTCTAATGAAAACCAATTTTAAAATCAGCGCTAGAAGGGGAAGTGTGATGAAAAGTACTTGAGGTAAGCGGTTTAAAATTTCCTCACCAAAGGCCTGAATGAACCCTTTCTGTCCTTCATACTTGTCTTTGATTTGATAGAATTTCTCTACGAATTTCAATTCGAAAGAACTGCTTCGCTCATCTGGCTTTAAGGTCAGCTGATTGCTCAGATATTCATCGTAAGACTCGAAATCACTTTCTAAATTGACAATCGAATCGCTTTCTCTCATTCGCTTTCCAGCCTCAAGCCCTTCAGAAAACCCTTTCGCAAAGTCTACTGTTTCAGGTACTGAATCTTCAGGGGGTGATCCAATCGAGATTATATTTCCTTTTTCGTCATCCCCGGCAATATCGATAAGATCTGGATTAGAAAAGGTGCTACTAAATAAAAAGAAGATCGCAGAGGTAAAGAGATAAAACTGAACAGGGTTCACATAGCTGCTCCGCTTGCCCTCCATGTAAGCTAGTGTTAAAGCGGCCGGCTTGCTGAAAAGAAGGCGAATCGATAAAATGAGTCTACCGTCGTAATTTAAAAGGCCATTAAAAAACTGACCCAACAATTGCCAGACACTTAGTTTTTGTGGTCGATCTTCTTGACCGCAGCTACTACAGAATCTACCGGTTAGTGGTGCGTTACAGTTTAGGCAGGTTGTTCGGTTTTCCATTGCTTTAATCGGCCGTTTCGTAAACAGATCGTATGAAGGCCTCAGGTCCTATGAAACCAGTTCCGTAGGTGCCGTCCCATTCTGCAAGAGGTTCTAAATCGATGACTTCTTCAACACTCTTACCTTCATTTCGTAACTCAACGATAAGTTCTCTAAATAGATCGAGTAGATTGGCGTAGTCGACCAACTCTTTTTTATTAGCCACCTGGCCATGACCTGGGATGATTACGGTTTGATCATCAATCATACTTGCTGCCATATAGAGGTTGGTGATCATGCCGTCGATATCTCCACCTGAGCTTATATCTACATACGGATACCGACCGTTGAAGAAATTGTCTCCGAGATGAATCACATTTTCAGTGATGAAGTAATAGAAACTATCTCCGTCAGTATGTGCGTCGTTCACATGAAAAGCATGGATCTCAGCATCCTCTCGATACCTCAGTTTCATTTGATCAGAAAAGCTGATGGTCGGTAGCGCTTCTATTTCTGCAGGCGGCGTATTTCTTCTAGCTGATTGTTGTCCCGATTTTAATCGATCATAAACGCGATCGTGTGCAATGATGGTAGCTCCTTTTCTCGCGAAATTGACATTTCCTCCCGTATGATCCCCGTGCCAGTGCGTATTTAAAACGTAAGCGATAGGCTTAGGGTTAATGCTTTTAATGGCAAATTCGATTTTGTCGCTCAAAGGCGCGAACTGATCATCGATAATATAGTTTTGATTTTCGCCGGTGACTAGGGCGATATTACCCCCGCTTCCGAAAAGGACATAAACATGGTCAGACACCTTTACGGGTTCGATTTGAACTCCATCAAAATTTCTTTGGGCCACTAAACCAAGGCTTACGGCCGAAAAAATAAACGTGAAAATCGATTTCATATTCGGTATTTTTGGAAAAGTTAGCCATTAATTTTCAGCAAATAAGTGCTCATTATGAAAAACACCTTCTTACTATTTGGTCTCGTTTTTGCCATTGTTTCTTGTCAAAAAGTCGAAAAGACCCCAGAAGACCACTCGATCACCACTATCTATTTAATTCGACATGCTGAAAAAGATCGCTCTGATAAAGAGAATAGAGATCCTGAACTCACCGAAGAAGGAAAGCAGCGCGCCGAAAGATGGGCTGAGGTATTAGGGCTCTCTAAAATGGATGCGGTTTATAGTACCAACTATCAAAGAACCCTTCAAACGGCAGCTCCTACGGCCATGCGCAATGGTTTAGAAATTCAGACTTATGAGCCGAACAACTTGAATATCGATTCAATCGCTACGATACATAAGGGAGAGCGTATTTTGATTGTGGGTCATTCAAATACGACTCCGATGCTTGTGAATCGTGCGCTAGGAGAAGAGCGATTTGAATGGATTGAAGATACGGTTAACGGAAATCTATTTGTGCTTACCATCACCCCATCGATTAAGGGGGTACAGGTGTTGTCGATTGAATGAGCTACTGAATCAGTCGATAAATTAAAATAGCCGTGCGCTTAGTAAGCGCTTCGAAGGTTTTCAGGTTGACAGTTTCGTTCGGCGTGTGTGCCCCGCTACCCATACTTCCCAATCCGCCTAGAGCGGCATCTACATAAGAGGCTGCAAAAGAAATGTCTGCAGCGCCTCTTCGTCCTGGGTCATAAGCCTTGACCTCACCTTGACCTAAATCTTGGCTTACTTCACTTAAGAGCTCCAGTAGTTCTAGATTGCCTTCTGTCGGAGGCATTGCCGGATATGAATCTTTGAATTCAATACTGGCTGAGGTTTGAGGTAAGTTGCCCGCTTCGACAATGGCTCGCATTTTTGCTCTGGCTCGTTCTTTCTGATCTTCGGTAATAAAACGTAAGCCTCCGCGAACTTCGGCCTGTTGAGCTACCACGTTTGTTTTTCCGAATACCTCGGCCTGACCTGTGGTTGCATCGTAATTCATAAAGGTTCCGCCATACAGAATTCCTGGGTTGAAAGTTAGGAGATCTTCACCTCTAACTTCTTCGTAAAAGGCGTTTAGAATACGACCCATTTCGAAAATCGCACCGGCACCGGTTCGATCTGAGAACACCCCTGAAGAATGCGCGCGCTTGCCTGTAGTAGTTAAATGCCATCCAGAAGCTCCTCTTCTGGCGACCGTAGCATAATCGAAACCTGTAGAAGTCTCATAGCCTAGGGCGATATCGGCATGCTTTGCAGCTTCAATCAGCGAGTGTCTTGAGATAGATAATGGTTTTCCGGTACTTTCCTCGTCTCCGGTAAATATGACCTGGATATCTGCGTTTTCTAAGACGCCAGCCTCTTTAAGTGCTTTAAGGGCATAGAGAATCATAACATCGCCACCCTTCATATCGTTACCTCCTGGGGCTAGCGCAATACTGTCATTGATTTTTTCGAAGCTCTGAAAGGGACTGTTTTCTTCAAATACGGTATCGAGATGCCCGATCAGTAACAGTTTTTTCCCCTTAGTTCCTGTAGTTTTCGCGATAAGATGCCCCGCCCGATTCATTTCTTCGGGCATACTCTCCCATTCGGTGTTAAAGCCAATGGCCTCAAATCCTTCGCTGAAAACAGCTCCTACTCTTTTAACTCCCTCGAGGTTAAGGCTTCCACTATTAATGTTTACCACCTTTTCTAGAAAATCGATGGCTTCTTCATTATTCTCGCTAACACGTTCGATAATTCGGCGTTCATTGCGATTTAGTTTTTGCGCATGAATCGGTGCCGAAACGCTGAAAAGAAAGCTTAAAACTAGGGTAGTATGAATGAGTTTCATAGATATCGATTATATTCAAGTTATCTAAAACTAAAAAATATATTGCTATGGCTACTTATTCATGTGATTCTTGTGGTATGTCGGTGAACGCGTCCTGTGCTAAATGCGATATTCCACTACAAAATGGAATGTTGACTTTAGATAATGGGGCTGAAGTTCAGATCTCATTTTGTCCATCTTGTGAAGGAAAAATCAAGTCTCCACAATGTTGTGGGGCTGACATGAGCTGCTCGATGTAATGAAGAAAATTATTTTTATTGGCGCCTTTTTGGCGCCATTTTTCGTTTGTTCACAGCAGCTAGGTGCCAAACAGCTCAATCGTTTAACTGAACAGCATTGGCACAAGGGTCTTGATTTGCTGCAAGAAATAGTTGCAGTTCCTAACGACGCCGCGATTGCATCAGATTTAGAAGCAACAGAGCAGTTAATGTCAGAGGCTTTTAGCAGTCGAGGCTTTGAATTAGATCGCCTAGAGACTGATGGTGTACCTCTTTTGTTAGCTACTTATGAGCCCAAAAAACGCTTTTCGGGCACCACCCTACTCTT
>JAYPSS010000038.1:0-4118 GCA_038133115.1 Flavobacteriaceae bacterium
AGTGCAGTGAAGATGAAATCTTAGAATTAACCGAGAAACGCTATCGTGGGATTAGTGAACTTAGAAAACTACTAGGAGATGAGGCGATAAAATTTGAACCAGTGGGAGGTTTTGAATTGGGTTTTGACCGATCCGCCTGCGATCGTATTCCATATTATAATAGGCTTTTAGAAAACGTTTTTCCAAGCGCTCCCTTTACAGAGGTGACTGAAGACCTAAAAAACTACCCGTTTTCAAAGAAAGTCACTCATCTCATTAAGCATCAGTTCGAGGGAACCATTCATACAGGGAAAATGATGCGAAGCCTCATCGATCGAGCTCTTGAATTGGGTATTCGAATTTATACCGGATGCGAGGTGAAACATATTGAATTTGACACCAATCCTGTCAGAATTGGCACTGTCACGAACCAACAAACCGTAGAATTCAGGGCTTCACAAATCGCGCTTTGCACCAACGCCTTTACTACTTCATTACTACCTGATTTAGATTTAGAGCCAGGGAGAGGACAAGTGCTAATCACAAAACCTATTCCTAACTTAAATCTTCAAGGTTCTTTTCATTACCATCGCGGATATCACTATTTCAGACCGATCGATAATCGCATCCTTCTTGGCGGCGGTAGACAATTAGATAAATCGGGTGAAACCAGCCTAGCTTTTGAACCCAACGACATGATTCTAAATCAATTGAAAGACGATTTACAAAACCTCATTTTACCGGGAATAAAGGTAGGTATCGAATCGAACTGGACAGGTATTATGGCGTTCGGAAAATCGAAGAATCCCATCGTGAAAAAAGCCTCGGATAATGTATTTGTTGCCGCGAGGTTAGGCGGTATGGGGATAGCGATTGGTGCAGGAGTCGCCGATGATTTAATTCAGCTTTTAGAGGAGTAGATTTATTTAATCAACCTAAACCTTCCCTTCTCGGGCTTCTCTACTCGGTAAGGAAATTTTTGAAGCAGTTGCCACACGCACCCATTAATGGTTTTTGGATGAAATTCAGGATAAGCTTCTTCAATCATGCGATTAAGATTCGTCCATTGAATACCCTCCGGATGCGCTTCGAGTAACTCAAAAATTTTTAGGTATATCCTGCCGGTAATGGTATTTGGATTTAGTTTCATCAAAAACGCATCAAGGCATATCCCTTAAGCTGATACATCGTAAGTGTCGTAAGTGCCGAAGTGGCTACCTCGAAACCGGGTAGCAGCTGTGACTTATCCACCTTTCGTTTGAACATACTCTGCGAACAAACAACAATTTTGACCCCTTGATCAATCAGTTCTTGGTATAGGGGAGCGTGTGGATTGTCTACGCCAAATTTTTCGCGATAAAGTTCATTTCCTAAGGTAGTCCATAATGCACCGCCGTGAACGGCAACAATGACATTCATATTTTCCTTAGGAACACCTCCCATCACATGAAGATTCATTAGTCGGGCCAATTGGTTTACCGAAAAGGCAACCACTGCTTTATCCTCCTCGCCGGTCATCAGATCGACCACGATGTTATAGGTGAGCGATGGGTCTGGCTTTAAGTCAGCTAAGGGTGCATCGACAACCGTTCCAAAATTTTGGATAACCGGATTTACTGGGGTCTGCCCAAATAGATGGGTGCAGACCGCCAGCGCTAAAAGGTAAAAGTATCTCATTAGTTCAGCTTTAATCCTGGGAGAGAAGCGTCTGGCGCATCCTGAGTCCAAGGATAAGTTTGTTTGATGGGTTTCGGTAAAATTTGATCAAGTGATTCTCCGTCGTAAACAAACCCATTCTTCACAACCATCTTTACCGAATTCGTATTGCGGATGTTATCTAACGGGTTGTTGTCCAGAATAACTAAGTCAGCCAATTTACCAACCTCAATACTTCCTAAATCACCAGCTAGTCCGATGGCATCGGCTCCTAGGATAGTAGCCACTCGAAGAGCGTCATAATTCGACAGTCCGCCACTTTGCATACTCCAAAGCTCCCAGTGATAGCCTAAACCTTGGAGCTGGCCATGCGAACCAACCCCTGCAAGACCTCCGGCCTCAACCAAGTCTTTTACGAAAACGGCATGATCCTCGAAAACATGCTCCTCGTCCATGAACCATCCGGCATTACGGCGTCTTGACTTATCGTCGAGCTCTGACTTGGGAGTAAAACGATTCAACTTTGGATCGCCATTTACAGACTCAGTGGCGTAGTAATAATTCTCAGCCCATGGTCCTCCATAAGCAACCAGAAGTGTTGGTGTGTATGCAGTTCCCGAGTACTGCACAAAGTCAATAAAGTCTTTGTAAAGCGGATAAATCGGGAAGCTATGCTCGTGACCTGGGTAACCGTCTAAGATCTGAGTAACATTGAGTTTGAAATCTAATCCACCTTCAGTGGTAGGCATTAACTCTTGCTCCTTAGCTGCCCGGATAATCCATTGACGGTGCTTGCGATTACCTGTCAGATACATCTTGATCGTTTTAGTGTTGTAGTACTTTGAATACTGCTTTAACACCTCTCTTGCGTGATCTAAACTTTCAATATTATAGCCCCAATAACCCACACCAGGGCCTGTTGAATAAATTCGAGGGCCGGCTAGCATACCAGCCTCAACCATGTCAGCATAGGTAAGAACATCGGTCGTACCTGTTTGTGGGTCCCTAGTTGTGGTTACTCCGTATGCGAGATTTGCAGCGTAGGCCCAAACATGATTTTTGTGTAGCCCCCAACTTGGTCTAAGGTGAGCATGAGTGTCTACAAAACCAGGTAGTAAGAATTTTCCCTTTAGGTCAATGGTTTCGGCTCCTAGCGGAATCTCAATTTCCTCATCTGTAGTATGAACTCCAGTAATGCGATTCCCTACTACAACTACTGTTGCGTTATTGATTACCTCATATTCGCCTGCCATAGGAATCACGGTAGCTCCAGTGTAGACCACTACTCCTGTCGGTATCGCGCGATTCACCTCAACGGCAACTGTTGATTCCACTGCCGTATAAGCCTCAGGCGCTTTTGGTTTTTCTTCAGTTTCTTCAGATTCTGTAGTATCCTCAGAGGTATCGGCTTCATCGGCTTTCTTTTCAGCAGCTGCGACCTTAGCCTCCTTTTCAGCCTCTTTGAAATCTTCTATTTCTTTATCGCGAGCCTCTGCTGCTGCGATATCGTAGGTAAATAGGGTATTACCTAGCATCCAGTATACTGTATTGCCGTCTGGACCCCATGAAGGAAATTCACCACCCATGGTAGTTAGTTTTCTAGATGGAAAAGCGGCATTGTCAGCGTTTCTTACATTGATTTTAACCCCGTCTGGCCCAACTTTAGGAACAGTTACGATGTAAATATCATTATTGATTTTGGCTAGCGCATAGTTGCCTTTAGGGGCTCTTAACAAGGTGCTTGCCTTAGATGGTGGACGCGAAGGTGCTTCAGGCTTATCTGACAATAAATGGTTATCGGTATAAACCGAACCGTAAACAGTGATTCCATCGACAGAGACATATTTCTTCTCATCGGTTCCGTCATAACGTATAGAAATTAAGGTTCCGTTTTGATTCAAGTAGATTCGACCGTCATTCTGAGCAAAGTGTGCATTAGAATAACCATCCGCCTTTGTTATAAAGTTCTCTTGACTCATTGCTCTTGGAGCAAACCATATTAAGTCAGACTTAGACATAAATGCATAAGGCCCATCAGAATTTTCAAATTGCTGACGTTGACCCTTGAAGGCGACGATTCTGTTCGAAGGACTCCATACAGGATTCTGGTACACCGCCGAAGAAGCAGAAACTCTCACAGGCTTTGAACGCTTAGAAAGTCCCACTTTGTAAAGGTGTCCGCCATCGGTCTCACTCCAAGTAACAAAAGCCACCTCTTTACTGTCTGGACTCCATGTGGGCATCGCCTCGGTAAAATCAAAAGAAGTTAATCTTCTCGGTTTTTGATCCGTGAGGCTCATCGCATAAACCCTATTTAGTGCAGTAAAAGCAATCATTGATCGATCAGGCGAAACAACTGCGTCGCGAATTTGCGTAACGTTAAAAGTGGGAGTGTCTTCGATCGGATACTCAAATTTCAACTGAGGTCCCATCGCTACCTTTTCGTTCACACTGAAGTCAATCTCGCTAACGCGATTATCTAA
>JAYPSS010000038.1:4218-10180 GCA_038133115.1 Flavobacteriaceae bacterium
AGGCTCTGAAATCTTCAGATTATCAGGCTTGTCAATCAGCTGAGTGCCTGAGCCGCCCTCACGATGATAGAGATGTAATTTGAAGTTTCTCGTACCCTTAACCACGGCGATATAATCACCATCTGGAGACCAATCTGCCGACTGCATATTAAAGGTGTCTCCCTTGGTTACCTGAATAGTATCCTGTTTTACGCGATCAATAATCCAAGCATTGTTACCTCCGCTTCGATCAGAAATAAATAGTATCGAATTCCCATCAGGAGAATATTTCGGATGCGAATCAAAGGCAAGACCCTCAGTCACTCGGGTAGCCTGGCCACCAGAAACAGGTAATTCGTAAATGTCACCTAATAAATCAAAAACGAGCTTTTCGCCTGAAGGATGAACATCCACCGACATCCAAGAGCCTTCAGTGGTATTTAATTCGAAAAATCGTTCGGCTTCAAGAGGAAGTCCTTTTTTTTCCTTTTTTCCTTGTGCTAATGCAAGAATAGGTAATGCGAGAAGTATCGCTAGTAGCGCGTTTTTCATATCAAACAAATTTGGCCATCTGAAGATAGCCAAATTGTTTGTTAGTAAGTGTTAAAAAAGACGGTTATACTAGTAGCAATACGACGGTCAACGCTGCACCTGCTATAGCAAAATATAAACCCTTTTTGTAGATAGGCGCTCCAGTATTAAACATAAAGAATGCCGATACCGAGAAGAATAGTAATGCTAGACCGAAGAAAATAGCCAACCAAAAAAGAGGATTGGTTGTATTCATTAGGTGAAGCTTATTCATTTTTTCAAGAAGTACAGGATACCTTGTGTTGGTATATTTCGCCTCACCAGTAGCGGCGTTGTAAATGCCATCGCCATTGAAGACAATCTGAAACCCATCGACCTTTTCTACTCGAATTCTAGTCTTAAGTGCCGGCCCAAGAGTTTCTGCATTAAGCCCTGGCTCAACGACTACAGAAACCACATCTTTTGTCTTGAAAGTGTCCGTATTTCTAAAGGTAAGTACGATGCCGCTTAAAGCATAAACGGCCATAATTCCCGCTAAAAAGAATCCTAAATAGCGGTGAAATTCTCTGAACTTTTCTTGTGATTTTCTACTCATTGTTAGGTATTAAAACAGCAAACTACTGAAATACTACTGAAGAAAAAAGTTAAATTATTCAAGGAATTTATAAGTAAATCAAATATTTTTAAGACATGTACCTAACAAAAACTTCGCTTCTCATTGCGATTCTTGTAATGAGTATTACCTCAATAGTTCTTGAAACTATTGCCCCTACCTGGGCGTATGGTATCGCGAAGGGGCTAACGACCGTTCTCGTTTTGCTTTTAGCATCAAGTAACAAGCAAATTTCTAGACTGGGAGCTAGAGTACTCACTGCTTTATTCTTTTGCCTTTTAGGCGACATTGCTCTTATTTGGGAAAGTGCTTTCTTACTGGGACTTGGATTCTTCTTAATTGCACACCTACTATTTATCAGAGCCTTTATAGCTCGATTTAAAATGAAGTTTCATTGGATTGCTATTGCAATTGCTACTTCTATAGCTATTACCACTCTTTATTTCATGTGGCCTAAGGTTTCAGGAATCTTACAAATTGCGATCCTGAGCTATGTCTTGGTGATCGGAGTAATGAGCAGCTTATCGATGAGTATTGCTCTAATTAAACGATCTAGGATTAGACTTCAATTAGGCCTAGGAGGTCTACTTTTTATGATTTCGGACGCGCTTCTCGGGATCAATGCTTTTGTAAACCCAATCCCCTTTGCCTCGATTCTTATCCTTACCACTTATTGGGGCGCCATCACTTCTCTTGCTATTGCGGCTCGAGAGTTTTAGTTTTTCACCCAAATAGCGATATCTCCAGGATTCAAATTAATACTATATCCCTGACCCCCATAAAGTCGTTGCGGAAGTCTGGCATGTTTCATTCCTCTCAAAGAAATGCCTTGATTGGTACCAACTAGTTGCCATAGACCTTCCTTCAACATCGGCGTGGCAAAATACCCCTGAACCTTAGAAGGATTTAAGAGTACCAATACTCGATCATCAACCACGTAACCCAATTGGCCCTCGTTCTCTGGAAGAATAAATTGATAGTAATCCTCACTGGCAGAATCAACGCGAAATACTTCACCGTAGCTCGAGCTTCTGAACTCATTTAGACCCTTCCAGAATTTTTGCATCATTGCATAATCATTTCTATTCGTTGCGGTCGGACGTTTCCCCACCTGTTCCCAAATGAATTGATTGGCGGTACGATGATTATAAGTGTCCCGGTATCCGTGCATATATACTTTGAATCCGGCATTCGTCATTTTTACTACCTCTTGCAGTGGGGCATGAGCTTTACTTCGCATGATTTCAGAACCTCCATGAGTAACGATAGGCCCCAGAGAAGTATACAGTAAGGTGGCCGCAATACGATACGCAACCTTATCAACAGCTAATCGGCCATCAAAATCAGCTTCTGCAAACTGATCCGCTAGAGCGAAATTATCGTGTATATCAAGGTAATTGATTCCGCTAATCGGTGTCTTATCGGTATCAAATCGATTCGCCAGCCCTTTCATTACATTTTCGCGTTCATCGAACTTGCCCCCTGGCCATCCGCGGTCTTGATACTTATCTGAAAGTGTAAATACCGGCCCTTTAAATGCATTACGCGCATCATCTTGAAAGAAGGTAATTGGTGAGTCTTCTTTATACCAATCCCAATCGGGGTTGTTTTCAAACTCAGGATCATTGGAACCTATCCATGCCTCTCCATACACAATCTTATCTTCACCTATCGCTTCCTTCAGAGCAATTAATGTCTGCTGATCGATCTGTCCTGCCAAGTCGATTCGAAACCCATCGATTCCGAATTCTTCGATATAATTTTTACACTGATCAATCAACCAGCGCTGTACCATCGGACGATTCTCTGTCTTCACCTCATTCCCATAAGCACCGATGTGTTCTAGGTCTTTCGTTCGGTAGTAATACTGCTTATCAATACCGTTGAAATTGAAGTATTGCTCCCCACCATCCATATTCTCTCCGGTATGATTGGGTACGATATCAATAATCACTGCAATCCCCTTATCATGAAAAGCCTGAACAAGATCTCTGAACTCATCTCGCTCCGCACCGGGTTCTGAACCTTTCGTTCGATACTTCGATTCAACGGCCATCGCAAAAGTGGTGCGATACCCCCACTGATAATTTTCTAAAGCCACCCCCTGATCAATCATATACGGGTCGTCTTTGAAAGAAGCCTTCCAATCTTCATCAGGAAAGTGCAAGTACTCTTGAACCGGCATTAGGTGTACCACATTGATCCCCAAATCAACTAAATAATCGAAGCCGATTTTCTCCCCAATCGAATTGCGCAATCCACTTGTGATTACTCCCTTAAAAGTTCCTTTTTCGCTGTCGATAATAGGTAATTGGTCACTAAAATCCTGAACGTGCATTTCATAGGCGATAACGTCTTTCATTGCAGGAATACCACCATCAAGAGGAGTAGCGGGCACCGTCTTGGGCCAAATACGCGCTCTACCCCAACTGGTATCAACCACCCTCGCATAGGGATCTCTTACGTGAGTCTTTGTCGTCTCATAAAAAAAATTCCCCTTGTCACTGGGCCCGTGTACCGTGAAATCATAATACATCCCAGACAAGTCTAAATTAAAAAAAGCTTCCCAAACCCCTTGATCATCAACCTTCATCTTCACGGTTTGACTCGCATTAATAGACGTCGAACTTTCATATAAATACAAATAAACCGAGGTCGCTCTAGGAGCGAATAATCGCACCTCTGTTTTTCCATTAAACATCTCAGCCCCTAAGGTTTTATCGCTATATAAATTTCGAAACCATCCATCAAAGGAGACTTGAGTTTTAATTCCATTATTCAAATCCTCTAGATAATGGACCCTTCTTATATCTATAGACTCTGAAGGAACAAGGAGTGCCTTAGAAGCCGTGTTCGGCAAGACTTTCTCAACTCCGATTTCTCGACCATCAATTCGCGTTAATCTGTAATCATTAGAATCAAAACTCGGTTTGAAATTGGTTAGTAATGCAATGGCTTTATTATCTAGTATTTCAGCTTTAAACGAGGGCACAAATGTGTCATGTTTATACACCAGATTACCTCCCTTTTCATTCGTTGTGCTATGCGCTACCTCTTGCCACTGAGCATTATCGATTAGAAATTTGAATTCAGATTTAGCAGGAATCTTTAAATCCTCTCCATTATCTATAGTCAAACTCCAAATCGAACCCGACTTCGTTAATTCCCAATTTTTATCAAACGCTGCATCCCAACTACGAAACGAACCAGTCACATATACGCGATCGGGTGCCGTACCATAGATACTCGCATCATACAAAAAGGTTAGGCGATCGCTAAATAAGGCATATCCTTGTTTCAATTGTTCTCCAGTAAAGGACTGCGCATTCACTGCAAAAAAGAAACAGGTGAAGAAGATATAGGTCAGGAAATTTCTCATATCT
Source organism: Flavobacteriaceae bacterium (assembly GCA_038133115.1). Taxonomy (GTDB): domain Bacteria; phylum Bacteroidota; class Bacteroidia; order Flavobacteriales; family Flavobacteriaceae; genus UBA3478. Next base: position 8,725 of record JAYPSS010000038.1, read on the forward strand.
CAAAGATAGTTTTGAGGGTTGAAATAAGATGTTTATGCGACAGAGATTTTACAACTACAAGAAAATCAAGGACCTATGTTTTAAAATGTTGAAATTTTTTGTTACTTAGCTATCCTCTTTTTTTAAAAATGGCCACCTTATCTAAACAAAAAATACGCGTTGCGCGACTGCTAGAACATCAAACACTAGCGGTACACTCTCTCTATTATGAAGGGAAGCGTTATACTAAAGTGGAGTTAGAAAATATTCTAGAGGCCTATTATCGACGTCAAAGTCGTCAAGCTTAGTGTAGCGGTCGCTTCTTAATCATTCCGCCTTTAGTATCCTTGATCGGATATTGTATGACAAAGGCCGTAGGGTCTATTTTTTCAATTTCAAGAATTAGCTTACTAACCTCCAATCGTGTTACCACACAGAATAGAATATCCCTGTCGGGGAGTGATTGGCCTTGGCTTCCGAAACCAGCATCTGAACGAAACGAGGTAACCCCACGCCCCATTTCGTACATAATTTGAGATTTAATAGTGGCTGAATCTGGAGAGACGATCATGACTCCGATATATTCTTCGATACCGTTAATGATGAAATCTACCGTTTTAGAAGCTACTATATAAGTCAAGATCGAATACATAGCGGTTTCTAGACTGAGAATTATGGCGCTCACCGAGAATAAGATTACATTGAAAATGGTAATCACGTCGCCAACGGTAAGACTCGTCTTTCGTGAAATCGAGAGGGCAAGTACCTCGGTGCCGTCAATGACCGCACCTCCTCGTATCGAGAGGCCAATGCCCACGCCTAAGAAGAATCCGCCAAAAACGGCGATGAGTAATTTATCTGAAGTAATAACAGGGAATTCAAGCAGGTGGACCAGAAGGGCTAAACCCAGTATAGCGATACTACTCTTTACTGCAAAAGGAAAGGAGATTTGCCTAGCCCCTAAAACGATAAACGGGGCGTTGACGAGTATAATTAAAACCGATAAGTTGTAGCCCGTGAGTACTTCACCAAGAAGTGAAACTCCCATCGCGCCCCCATCGAGAAAGTGATTGGGAAGTAACAAACCCTTTAGACCGATGCTTGCAGAGAGTACACCGAGCAGCAAGAAAATCGTCTCTTTGATTCGAACTTTCACCATTAAGCGTCCGAGCCTACTCATTACCATAAACTAAATCCTTTTCTCAAAGGTAAAGTAAGCTTGATTCATCGAGTAGTTCTTTCGCCTATATTTGCCGCATTATGGAAAGTATAAGTTACGGAGCGATCGCGGCGGTACTAACTACCACTGCTTTTTTACCTCAGGCCCTTAAAGTGATTCGCACAGGCGAAGCAAAGAGCTTGAGTCTTTCTATGTTTTTGATGATGTTCGTGGGGACCCTACTTTGGGCGCTTCATGGATTCGATTTAGAAGATAAACCCATGATTTATGCCAATCTCACCACATCCGGGTTGAATG